>CATPAS010000094.1 GCA_955652075.1 uncultured Gaiellaceae bacterium
CGGACGGATGATTTCGTGTCCGGAAGCAGGACACAGACCTGGATGTTCGCGGAGCTCCTGGCTACTGCGCCGGTGGCCGCGATCGCGACAGCGACGCCGACCAGGGCTACGACGACACCCGCCAACGCCGACCTACGAAAGAATCGTTTCACTCCAGCCTCCTAGGTGATGAGATTCGGGGACTCTAGTACGAATTCACGCATTTTTCAGGTCGATCCCGCCGCACCTCCCCGCCCCTGCCACCATGTGACCCGGATCACCTGCGTACTATCACGAAATGGCGGAGATCGGCGTTGGCATGCTCGGCTACGCCTTCATGGGGAAGGCGCACTCGAACGCGTTTCGCAAGCTGGAGTACATGGCGTGGCCGCCCCCCCTCGTGCCACGGCTCGTCGCGATCGCCGGGCGGAACCAGGATGCGGTCGCCACGGCGGCGCGCCGATACGGGTACGAGCGGTGGACGACCGACTGGCACGACATCGTCACTGACGAGCGGATCGGGCTTCTCGACAACGGCGGCCCGAACTCGCTCCACGCCGAGCCGACGATCGCCGCCGCTGAAGCGGGCAAGCACGTCCTCTGCGAGAAGCCGCTCGGGCGCACGGCCGACGAGAGCCACGAGGTGTGGCGCCGCGTCGCTGCGACCGGCGTCAAGCATCTGTGCGGGTTCAACTACCGCTTCGTCCCGGCGGTGCGGCTCGCGCGCGAGCTGATCGACGAGGGCGCACTCGGAGAGCTCCGCCACTTCCGCGGCCGTTACCTGCAGGACTGGGGCGACGACCCGACGCTCGACACGTGGCGCTTCGATCCGGACCAGGCGGGATCCGGCACGCTCGGCGATCTCGGTACGCACGTGATCGACCTCGCGCGCTACCTCGTGGGCGAGTTCAGTTCGGTCGCCGGCATCGTGAAGACATTCGTGAGCGGTCGCAGGGTCGACGACGCGATCGAGGCGGCCGTCGAGTTCGAGAGCGGCGCGGTCGGGACGATCGAGGCGACGCGCCTCGCGCTCGGACGGCGCAACGCGTTTCAGTGGGAGATCAACGGCTCCCACGGCTCGCTCTACTTCGACATGGAGCGCCTGAACGAGCTGCAGGTCTTTCTCGACGGCGAGGACCGCACGCGCGGCTTCAGGACGGTGCTCGTGACGGAGGCGAACCATCCGTTCATGGATTTCTGGTGGCCGCCCGGGCACATCGTCGGGTGGGGAGATACCTTCGTACACGAGGTGCATCACCTCCTGCGCTCGATCGCCGACGGCAGCGACGTCGCACCGCACGGCGCGACATTCGAGGACGGCTATCGCGCGTCGGAGATCGGCGAGGCGATCGTGCGATCGAGCGCCGGCGGTCGCCGCGAGCAGCTGACATTCCGCAGCCTGACCGATGGCGAATGACGTACGCGCCGGCCACGCATTAGCATGACCGCGGTCGCATCCGTCGAGCGCGACCTGCGCGCTGCGGTCACAGCGGATGTGGTCGCACCGACCGCCGCCTACCTGACGGATATGACCGAAGCACGCGGCATCACCGGTCGCGCCGATGCAGTGGCGCTGCCGCGAAACGCGGAGGAAGTCGCGGAGGTGATGGCGTGGTGCTATGCGCACGGAGTCGCGATCGTGCCGCGCGGCGGCGGGACCGGCTACGCCGCCGGTGCCGTGCCGTTGGACGGCGGCGTCGTCCTCTCGCTCGAGCGCCTCGACCGTGTGCGCTCCTTCGATCCGCTGCTCTGGCGCATCGAGGTGGAAGCGGGATTGCGCACTGCGGAGCTGAGGCGGATCGCCCGGGAGAGCGGGCTTCTGTTCGCTCCAGATCCAGGCGCCGCCGAGCAGTCGCAGATAGGCGGCAACATCGCCACGAACGCCGGCGGGCCCCACGCTTACAAGTACGGCGTCACGGGTGCGTGGGTGACAGGGCTCGAGGTCGTCGTTCCGCCCGGCGAGCTCGTGCAGCTCGGCGGCCCGCTACGAAAGGACGTCGCGGGCTACGACCTCAAACACCTGTTGATCGGATCGGAGGGCACGCTTGGCGTGATCACCGCAGCGTGGCTGCGCCTCACGCCTGCGCCGGAAGCGGCCTGGCCCGTGATCGGCTTCTTCGCGGGCGTGCGCGCCGGGGTCGGGGCGATCGAGCGGGTGATCGGCGCGGGTCTCCCGGTTGCCGCGCTCGAATACATCGATTCCGAAGCGATGCGTTACGCAGGTGCGAGCTTCCCCGGCGAGGTCCCTGAAGGCGGGTTCGCGGTCGTCGCCGAGGCCGACGGCTCGATTGACGAGGCGGCGCGCATCCGCGCCGACCTGCTCGAACTGCTCGGCGAGGACGCGCTTGCGCTGTACGCACCGGAGGCGCCGCAGGAGATCGCCGCCCTGTGGCGCTGGCGCGACGGCCTGGCACTCGTCGTGGAGGCCCAGCGCGGCGGCAAGGCGAGTGAGGACATTGCAGTCCCGCTCGACCGGCTCGGCGAAGCGATCATCGAGTCCCTCGAGGTCGGGCGGAGACTCGGTGTCCCTGCCTGCTCCTGGGGTCACGCCGGCGACGGCAACCTGCACACGGTGTTCCTGCTCGCGGGAAACGACGAGGCAGAGCTCGCGCTCGCACCCCGACTGTCCGAGGGGCTCTTCGAGCTCGCGCTGCGGTTGGGCGGAACGATTTCCGGTGAGCACGGCGTCGGCTTCGTCAAGCGGAACTGGCTGGCGCGCCAGCTCGGTCCGCGCGCGTTCGAGCTGCACAGTGCGGTCAAGCGCGCCTTCGACCCGCAGAACCTGCTCAACCCAGGAAAGAAGGCTTGATCCACAAGCTGCTGGTCGCAAATCGCGGCGAGATCGCGTTGCGCGTCTTCCGCGCCGCGCGCGACCTTGGCATGGCCACCGTCGCGGTCGTCGCTCCCGACGACAAAGGCTCGCTGCACGCGCGTTCCGCGGACGAGACGGTGGAGATCGCGAGCTACCTCTTCTCCGAAGAGCACATCCGCGCGGCGAAGCACAGTGGAGCGGACGCGATTCATCCGGGCTACGGCTTCCTCGCCGAGAGCCCCGACTTCGCCGAAGCTGTGAACGCCGCGGAGCTGACCTGGGTCGGGCCGCCTCCGGAGGCGCTGCGCGCCGGTGGCGACAAGCTCGAGGCAAAGCGCATCGCGCACGAGGCGGGAGCTCCGGTGGTTCCAGCCGGGGAGCCGGGCGAGATCGGCTTTCCGCTGGTCGTCAAGGCGGCAGCCGGCGGCGGCGGGCGCGGAATGCGTGTCGTCCGTGACCCGTCAGAGCTCGACGAAGCGCTCGAGGCGGCGCGACGCGAGGCGAAGGCCGCCTTCGGCGACGATCGCGTGTTCTGCGAACGCTTCGTGGAGCGACCGCGGCATGTCGAGATCCAGCTGCTCGCCGACGCGCAGGGAACGATCCTGGGCCTGGGGGAGCGCGAGTGCTCGATTCAACGCCGGCACCAGAAGGTGCTCGAGGAGTCGCCGTCACCTGCAGTTGACGAAACCCTGCGCAGGGCGATCAGCGACGCGGCGGTCGCGTTCGCGCGAGCTATCGGCTACGAGAGCGCCGGCACTGCGGAGTTCATGGTCGACGGCCGTGACTTCTGGTTCCTCGAGCTGAACGGACGGATCCAGGTCGAGCATCCGGTGACGGAGCTCGTCACCGGTGTCGACCTGGTGCAGGCACAGCTGCGAGTGGCAGCCGGCGAACGACTCGACGTGCGATCGGACCCGCGCGGTCACGCGGTCGAGGTGCGCCTCTACGCCGAGGATCCGCGAACGTTCTTCCCGCAGACCGGCCGCATCGATCGGTTGCGATTGCCCGAAAGCGTCCGGGTCGACGCGGGCGTGGCTGAGGGAGACGAGATCGGCCTCGCCTACGACCCGATGATCGCGAAGCTGATCGCGCACGGGACAACCCGAAACGAGGCGTTCGACCGTCTCGGCGACGCGCTGAAGCAGACGGAGGTCGATGGCGTCAGGACCAACCTGCCGTTTCTGCGCTGGCTCGTCGCTCATCCCGTCGTGCGCGCCGGCGACACGACGACCGCATTCCTCATCGAGCACCCACCGCTCTCCCCGACGCCGGCACGCGTTGCCACCACACCGTGGCGAACGCCGTTTCGGCTGAACCTTTCCTCACCGGTGTCGACGACGCCACCGGACGTCGACGCGCCTGCAGCAAGCCACATCGGTGCGGCCGGCAGCCAGAGCAGCGTCATCGCGCCGATGCCCGGAACCGTGATCAGGCTCCTCGTGGGCGCAGGCGACGCCGTGCGGGCCCGCCAGCCGCTCGTCGTGCTCGAGGCGATGAAGATGGAGACGCCGCTCACGTCTCCGTACGACGCGGTCGTGCGTGCCGTTCACGTCGCGGAGGGTGACCGGGTCGCCGGCGGCACCGTCCTCGTCGAGCTCGAGGAGTAGCTACTTGGTCGCGGGCGCAGGGACCTGCTGTGGACTTCGCATCCACAAGGCGAGCACCGCGGCGATCCCGAGCACCATCGCGACGAGCAGGCCCAAGAACCAACCGTTCTGGCCGACGGGCTTGACGACCATGTTCACGATCACGGTCAGCAGCACGATGAGCTCGCATCGCGAGATGGTGAGAATGCGGCGGATGCGCGCCTGAACGGCCGGAGAATCCGGGCCCTGCTGCTCGATCAGTTCTGCGATCCGGCCCCCTTCAGGGCCGAGAAAACCCGCACCTAGAACGAACGAGAAGCCGTAGGCGATCAGGCCGAGAACAATCCAGTTCTGGCTCCACGACCAACCGAGGTTCACCATCATCCCGATCCCAGCGAGGAACAGGATGAGCGAGGCCGGGATGAAGACCCGCATTCCGACGACTTCGGTGTCCTTCGAGAAATCCGCCTGACGCTTGCCGTCCCCCGTCCGGAGAATCCGGAAAGCGTACGCTTGAATCATCGCTGCGCCCCCGACCCAGATCACCGCGGCGATCACGTGTACCGACTTGAAGAACGTGTACCAGGTCATTGCTCGGCCCTAGAAGAGCTTCTGCAGCTTCATCGCGGCGCCCATGTCGCCCTTGACCTTGAGCTTCCCGGTCATGTAGGCGCTGGTCGGGTTCTGCTCTCCGCTGATGATCTTCTCGAACGTCTCCTCGGACGTGGTGATCACGGCGTCGGCGTCTTCCCCGCCTTCGGTGACGCTCACCTTTCCTCCCTCGACCTTCACGGTCCACTTGCCCGCCCCGTCGATGTCGAAGAGATACGAGTTGGTCATCCCCGCGGTCTTCGACGCGTCGGCGCGGCTCTCGAGGGTGTCGAAGAACTCTTTCACTCCCGCCATCGGCGGAACCCTACCTCAGAGGTAGCGGTCGATCAGCGCGTGCGAAAGCTCCCACTGCGTCCGGGCCAGCTTGACGCGGTTCCGCTCGAGCTGCGATCCGTTGACGCCCTGATCGCGCAGCCGCTGGCGTTCCGCCGTGAGAGCCGAGATCTGCTCCTGGAGCGCCTCGACGGTTCGCCGCGAGTGCCCACGCCGAAAGCGTGTGCGGACGGAGGGCCGCAGAAGCGTTGCGCTCATCTCGAGGGTCATCATCGGCATTCGACGATCAATGTTGAACCGTGTTAGGCGGATTTCGTAAAGACACGGTAAAACCCTGCACCTCGGATACGATCGCGCCCCGATGGGAGAGGTCACGATCGAGGTCAAGGCACCCGGAGAGGGCGAGCCTGACTCCCTTGCGGTCCCTTTTCCGACAGGGTCGGGCCCATTCTCGAACGGCGCGCGCGAGCTGGACGGGCTGCTGGCGGGCCGGCTCCAACGACTTGCCGACACGGGCGAGCTGAAGGGCGAGCTCGGAACGACCGTCGTCCTGCATACGGACGGCGAGCTGAACGCGCGGCGCGTCGTCGTCGCCGGGGTCGGGAAGAGGGACGAGGTAGACGCCGATACGTTGCGCACCGCCGCCGCGGCCGTCGCGCACCGGGTCGCCGACGTCGGCGGGACCCTGGGCTGGGGGCTGGACCCATCGCTCCCCCTCTCCCTCGAGGAGCAGGCTCGCGCGATCGTCGAGGGCACGATGCTCGGGTCGTACAGCCCCGCCCGCTGGAAGACGCAGGAACAGCCGGAGGCGCGCGTCGAGAAGATCGTCCTCTACACCACGGACCCGGACGGCCTTGCGGAGAGCGCGAGCCGGATCGCAGGCGTTGGCAAGTGGGTCAACCTCGCAAGGGATCTCGCCAACTCGCCGCCGAACGAGCTGACCCCCGCGGCCCTGGCGACGCGGGCGGCCGAGCTCGCAGGCCCGAGGCTCGAGGTCGAAGCGCTCGATCCCGGCCAGATCGACGAGCTCGGGATGGGGGCGCTCTCGGCCGTCGGCCGCGCGAGCTCGAATGGACCGCGCCTGATCGTCCTTCGCTACGAACCGGCGCGGGCAACACGCAAGGAGCTCGTGCTCGGGCTCGTCGGCAAAGCAATCACCTTCGACGCCGGAGGCATCTCGCTGAAACCAGCGCTGAAGATGCAGGACATGAAGGGCGACATGGCCGGCGGCGCGGCCGTGATCGCGGCCATGGCGGCCGTGGCTGAGCTCGAGCTGCCCGTGCGGATCGTCGCCGTCGTGGCCGCGGCGGAGAACCTCGTCAGCGGCGACTCTTTCAGGCCGGGCGACATCCTCCGTGCAGCGAACGGCAAGACGATCGAGATCACGAACACCGATGCCGAAGGGCGGCTGGTGCTCGCTGATGCGTTGTGGTACGCGCGGCGGGAAGGCGCAACACACTTGCTCGACCTTGCAACTCTGACGGGTGCGATGGAGCTCGCGCTCGGGGACTTCTACGCAGGCCTGTTTGCCAACGAAGAGGATTGGCTGCAAGAGGTCCTGGCGGCGGCGAAGACGAGCGGCGACCACGCCTGGCCCTTCCCGCTCCACCCCCGCTATCGCCGCTACGTCGATTCGTCATTCGCGGACCTGAAGAACTCTTCCGATCTCCGGCAGGGCTCGCCGGTCCTGGCCGCAGAGTTCCTGCGCGAGTTCTCCGGCGAAGGGCCGTGGGCGCACATCGACATGGCGGGCCCCGGGTTCCTCGAGCGCTCACGCGGCGACTACCTCACGCAGCGCGGCGGGACAGGCTACGGCGTTCGCCTGATCGTCGAGCTTGCGCAACGCCTTTCACGTTGAACTTCGATCTCGACCAGGAGCACGAGCTCGTCCGCTCCACCGTGCGCGAGTTCGCGCAGCAGCGGGTCGCCCCCGTGGCGGAGGAGCTGGACCGCGAGAGCCGCTTCCCGTACGAGCTGGTCGGCGAGCTTGCGGAGCTCGGGCTCATGGGCATGACGATTTCGGAGGAGTACGGCGGAGGCGGCGCGGACACGGTCTCCTATGCAATCGCGGTCGAGGAGCTCACGCGGATCGACTCCTCGGTCGCGATCACGGTCGCCGCGCACCACTCACTCGGGACGCTGCCGATCTACTACTACGGCAGCGAGGAACAGAAGCGGCAGTGGCTTCCCGAGCTCACGTCGGGCAAGAAGCTCGCTGCATTCGGATTGACGGAGCCTGGCGCGGGCTCCGACGCCGGAGCGACGCGCACGCATGCGGAGCTGCGCGACGGTGAGTGGGTCGTGAACGGCTCGAAGATCTTCATCACGAACGCCGGCACGGACCTCACCGCGTGCGTCACGATCACCGCGCTTACCGGCGAGGATGAGGTCTCCAACATCATCGTTCCGAACGGAACGCCGGGCTACGAGATCTCGAAGCCGATGAAGAAACTCGGGTGGCGCGCCTCGGACACGCGCGAGCTGTCGTTCAAGGACGCAGCGGTTCCCGAGGCAAATCTCCTCGGCCCACGGGGAAAAGGTCTCCAGCAGTTTCTCGAGATTCTCGACGGCGGCCGGATCTCGGTGGCGGCGATGGGCGTGGGGCTCGCGCAGGGCGCCTACGACCTCGCCTACGCCTACGCGCAGGAACGGCAGCAGTTCGGGAAGCCGATCGCGAAGTTCCAGGCGGTGCGATTCAAGCTCGCCGATATGGCCACCGAGCTCGAGGCCGGTCGGAACCTGGTCTACAAGGCCGCTTGGCTGAAGGATCAGGGGCGCGACTTCGCGCTGGCCGCAGCGCAGGCGAAGCTGTACACGGGTGAGCTCTCGAACCGCACGGTGAACTGGGCCCTGCAGATCCACGGCGGCTACGGCTACATGGACGAGTACGCGATCTCGCGCCTCTACCGGGATCAGAAGATCCTGGAGATCGGCGAAGGCACCAATGAAGTCCAGCGCATGGTCATCGCACGACACCTGGGGCTTTGATCTTCCGGGGCGCGTTGAACCTCGTGTAGCGATGGGTCATGAAATGCGCCGCTGCGGTCATGCGCAGACTCCGCGGCAGCAATGTGCGGCGGTCGAGGCGGAGCGTGAACCAGACCGGGCCCGTCGGCTTGAAGAACGAGACGACATACGTCGTCGGCGTCGTCTCGAGCAGATACGCGTTCGTGAAGTGGCCCGACCAGATCGGCTCCGGCTGCGGCGTCAGATCCTGCGGCGAAGGCACCCACCTGCCTCCATGCGTTCGGTCCCACCGCCGTGTGCCGATGATGATCCCGTCCGCACCGCCGTGAATGCGGTACATCAGCCGGTTCGGGCGCTCGAGCGTGAAATCCGCGATCACCTTGTCCCGCGGGCTGGAAGCGAGGCGCTCCACGTAGTCGACACTCCGGAGCCTGCGAAACGCGCTCGTCGCTCGAGAGACGAGCGCGCTCGCCGACCGCGCGCGAGCGGGGAACCTGAAGACGAGTTTCCGGCCGGCCACGGACACGACGACTTTGCCGGCGAAGGAGCCGAAGGAGCCGTAACACCCTGATCCACATGGGCGCGCCGCGACTCCTGCGATTTTCACAGAGAGCCCGTTCACGGCGAGGCCGTCCGGACCGAGGGCGACGAGCTCGGCGCCGGGCGGCCGGACACTTAGTGCAACGGCGAGGTCGCCGCTCTCGCGCGCCTGCACGACCATGCCCTTCGTTGGAAGAGGAGGCGGCCCCTTCAACTCCACAGCGGCTGCGCGCGCAACACGGTCTCGTCCGGGCTGGAGATCCGTCAGCAGCGCCACAGCAGCGACGAGCCCCACGAACAGCGCCAGCTCGACGGCGACGTTACGCCGCAGGCCCTCGAGCGACAGCCGCGGGATCAGCCGGTAGCGGTTGAGCCATCCGATCGTCACGAGAACCGTGAGCAGCGCCGTCTTGAATATGAGCAGCCGCCCGTAGCCCGTCGACCACACCTGTTCGACCGAGCGCAGCTCCCCGAAGGCGCGAAGCACGCCGGTCGCGGCGAGCACTCCGACAGACACGAGCGCGACATTCGAGAAGCGGCGCACCATGGGCGCGCGGTCGCCCGAGCTCATGAGCGCCAGCCCGAGCGCGACGAGCCCGCCGAGCCAGAACGATGCAGCCGCGACATGCAGGAAGTCGACCGCAGGCTCCAGCAACGGCCTGCCCCGATCGAGGGAATGGCCGGCGAGCGTCGGCAGCGGCAGCAGCACGAGGCCGACGACGAACGGCAGCGGCTCGAGTCTCGGAAAGACGGGTGCGACGGCAGCGAAGAGTGCGCCGAGCCCAGAGAGCACGGCCGCCACGGCCATCACGATGCCGAAGCGCGTCGAGAGCGAGACGTCGTGCGCCATGCCCGATGCACCGACCAAGACGAGCAGGAAAGCGCCGAGCATCAGCCGTACCGGGACCCGGCCGACGGCGAACCGGAAGAACGCCGCACCCCCCGCAGTCAGGAGGCCCGCAAAGAAGAGCAGCCGGGAGACGACGTCCTGGGCGCTCGGGCCGTTGTCGGCGGAGAGAGCCGCTTGGGGTGGCGCCCGCCCGGCGCCGACGCCGAAGGCGAGCACTCCCGCCAGCGTGTGGCCGTCTTCTGATTGGACGCGCCACAGCACGGTGTAGTCGCCGTCACCGAGACCGCTCCGAAGCGGGACGACGAGCGTGCGGCCGCCCACGACACGAGGCTTTCCGTCGAGGACCGACCCCCCTCCGTTGCGGATCGCCTTGATCCCGGACGCGGCACGCACTGTGTCGGCGAAGAAGACGCGGACGCCGGTCGGCGCCTTTCCGACCACGGTTCCGTCCCCGGGGACGGTCCGCAGGAGCCTGGCATGAGCCCAGGCCGTCTCGGGGAGAGCCAGGGCACAGAGCAGGGCGAGGAGGAGAAGGGGCCGAACCACCAACGCTTCAAGAAAGCTAGCGGGGCACGCTGTTAGCTTCTCGGGTGTGCTGTTTCGCCAGTTCGTCGACGACGATCTCGGCTGCGCCTCCTACCTGATCGGCGACCCCAGCAAGGGGGAGGCCTTCCTGATCGACCCTGCGTACGCGATCGAGCAGTACCTCGAGGCGGCGGACGAGGAAGGCGTCCGCATCGCCCGTGTGCTCGAGACGCACACCCACGCCGATCATGTCTCGGGTCACGGGCGACTTGCCCTCGAGCACGGCGTACCGACCTCCGTCCACCCGCTCGCCGAACCTGAGTTCGACTTCGAGCCGCTCGAGGACGGCCAGGACCTGCCCGCCGGGTCGGTGTCGATTCGCGTGATCCATACGCCAGGCCATCGACCGGAGCACTGCGCTTTCGTCGTCGACGACCGGCTCGTGCTCACCGGCGACTCGCTCTTCGTCGGCGACGCCGCTCGACCCGACCTCGCCGTCGAGGCGCGCGAAGGCGCCGAGGGCCTTTTTCACTCGCTGCAACGGCTGACGCAGCTCCCGGACTCGTACGAGGTCTACCCCGGGCATGTCGCCGGCTCGCTGTGCGGCGCGGCCATGAGCCCTGCGCACTCTTCGACGATCGGCGACGAGAAACGCACCAACGGGAAGCTGGACTACGGCGACGCACAGGCGTTCGTCAACGCGACAACTTCTCTGTCGACGCCCCGTCCGCCGACCACCGCCCGCGTGGTCGCGCTCAACAAGGGACCGTTCATCGGCGCGCCTCCCACACTCGAACATCTCGAGGACCCCGGGGACGGAACGATTCTCGACGTGCGTCCCGCGGAGATGCACGCGGCAGGACACGTCCACGGCGCCTTCAACGTTCCGGTGTCAGGCTCTTCGTTCGCGACGCGTGCGGGGTTCGTGCTCGATCCGGAAGAACGAATCGTCATCCACGCCTCCGACGAGGCCGAGGCCGCCGAGGCGGCGCGCGGGCTACAGGCAGTCGGGTTCATCGAGCTGGCCGGCTACGTCACCGAGGCCCGCCTGACGGAGAAGCTCGAGCCCGTGGAGCTCGACGAGCTGGAGCAACTGCTCGAGCGAGGGGCTGTGCAAGTGCTCGACGTGCGGGAGAAGTCGGAGCGGGACGAGGGTTACATCCCGGGCTCGTTCCACATCCCGTTTCGAATGTTGCGTGAAAGCGGAGCCGAGGGCATGGACGCGGAGAAGCCGGTCGTGACGATCTGCGAGTCGGGCATGCGGGCGAGCATCGCGGCAAGCGTGCTGACGGCTGCCGGCGTCGACGCGCGTCCGGTGCTGCACGGAGGCGTGAACGATTGGCCGGGCGGAACCGTTTCGTTCAGGCGCTGCGGCTCAGGCTGAGGCTCGAAGCAAAGCTTCGCCCTCTCGGATGTAGTACGTAGCCCCGACCGAGCGGTAGAACGCGAGCGCGCGGCCCAGTTGTTCCGCAGCTGCGGCTTCGTCGCCCGAGTCGAGGAGCCGCTTTGCCGCCCTAGAACGCGAGTACGCCTCGTAGGCCCGCGCACCGACGTCCGCGTAGCGATCTGCCGCCGTCACGTAGTCGCTCTGCACGAGGGCATCGACGACGAGGCGCCACGGTTTGCCCAGAAGAGATCGGTCGGTAGCCGTCCGTAAGGCTTCTCCGCGACCGAGGTCGGCCATCGCAAGCGCGCCGTCCAGCGCGTAGGTGAAGTTCTCGGCGTAGACCACCTCGTAGAGCTCGTCGAGGAGGCTGTTCGCTTCTTCGATCCTTCCTTCACCGAGGAGGAGTGGGAAGGAGGCCTCGAGCGACGCCAGTGCCTGAGGATCACCCGCCTGTCGTGCTGCGGCCGTCCCGAGCTCGACATCCTCGAATGCGCCGTCGACATCACCGCGCCCGTACCGTATCCGGGCGCGGACAAAGCGAGCGAGCTGATCCTGATAATGAGGCTCTCCGGCCTCGGACACGGCCAGGAACCCGTCGACGAGCGCAAATGCTCGATCCCAATCGCCGATGCAGTGGAATGCGAAGCCTTGCTGCGCGTCGACCCAGCGCAGGAGTCCATGGCCCCCGAGTCGACGAGTGGAGCGGCGTCCTGCCTCGTAGGAATCGAGCGCGCCCGGAAGATCGCCTCCGATCCACATTCCTTCCGCGAGGTTGTTGTAGCCGCGCTGGATCTGCTGCACGTCGTTCATCCGGAGCGCGATCTCGATGCCGGACTTGATCACGGCGAGGTCGCTGCCGGGCATCGTCCCGAGGGTCACCAGCCCCGAGGCGCGCAACCGGTCGAGCCCGAACTCTTCGGCCATGGGCAAGCCATCGTCGAGGAGGTCCTTCGATCGGCCGTATTGATAGGCGAGCATCAACAGGCGCGCCCGCTCGATGAGGACCATCGCCTTGGTGGGTGAGGCGGGCGCATCACGCATGAGCTCGAGCGCTCGGTCGCCGTGCTGTTCGACCACGTCCCCCCTGCCCACCGCCCATGCGGTCTTGGCCACGATCATCTCGGCCTCGGCAGCGAGCTCGGCCCTCCCAGCTGTCGCGAGTGCGCCTGCCAGTGCGTCGAGGGTCGCAAGGTCCGAGAACTCTCCGTAGTCGTAGACCGCGTGCTCACGCCGAAGCGCGACGAGGATTCTCTCCGGATCATCCTCCGGCCAAAGCTCGAGCGCCGCGTCGTAGAGCCGGATGGACTGCACGTACGAACCCAGCGACGCCGCCCGCTCCGCCGCTTCGTAGAGCGCAGCCCGGGCGGCATCCGCCACATCAGCGAGATCGAGGCCCG
>CATPAS010000095.1 GCA_955652075.1 uncultured Gaiellaceae bacterium
AGACGGATCTGGTTTGGCATGCGGCGGCGATGCTCAGCCCAGATCGCATGGGAAGGAGAGGCCGGACGCTCACGGCCGCCGCATGCCAAACCAGATCCGTCTTGTCAGGAGGCGCTGAGTCGTGTAAAGGTAACTGCGCGCGGGCAGGTCGAGGACTTGCCGCAGTCCCCACGACCGCCTGCGTGCCACCGTTGGCCGCCTGCCCACATCTTCCCGGGCGGCGGCCAGCTACGTCCGTGTCCCGCGCTGCCGTCTCTCTTTCCCGACGCCTCCAGGTTCGTAGCGAGATGGGACGCGTCGGCGCGGGGAGGGAAGGGTTCCAAAAACTCTCGTTCCGCCTGGAAATCGCGATTCTCGCGGCGCGAACTGAGTTTTGACACCCCGCAGGTCCTCGTCGGGCGGTGCGTAGACCGAGCCGCGGCCCCCTCAGTTTGCCTTAGCCAACGGCCCGCGCCGGTGCTGCGCGGATTGCTTCTAAAGGTCGATCATCGCTAGGTCAAACTCGTCCGCTCGCTCCATCGCGGCGAGCGCGATCGCGAGGTCTTGGATCGCAAGGCCGGTGGAATCGAAGACCGTGATGTCACGGCGGGAGCACCGGCCCTCCGCAGTGCCTATGAGAACGTCGCCAAGCTGAGCCACGTCGTCGCGGCCGAGCACGCCAGCCTCGACCGCGTGCATTACGTCGCCGTTGTGGCTAGCTTGTTCCCAGTCGTCGGCGTAGATGCGGCCGCGGCCCGCTGTCCCGTTTGGCACCCCCTGCTCCCAGTCGTCGCGGAAGACCCGCACACGCGCGAGCTCTGCGATTGCGATCTCTGCTTTGCCGGGTCCGTCGGCTCCCATGAGGCTTGCGTGCTGACCTGGACGGAGCGACCCTTCTTCCAACAGGATGTTCCGGCCTGGTGTGACGGTGACGAGGAGATCGGCTGCGAGCGCCTCGTCGCGACCCGGAGCAACCTCGGCACCGATCCGCTCTGCCACCGACTCGGTGCGCGCCCGGTCGATGTCCCACAGCTGCACGCGGCGGCTCCGAGCGACGAAGGTCCGCGCCGCGGCCTCACCGTTCACGCCGGCCCCGATGACTGCCGCGGTTTCGGCATCCGCTCGCCCAAGGGTCTCGGCAGCGAGCACCGCCGCTGCACCTGTGCGCAGGGCGGTTACCGCGCCCGCGTCGAGCACGGCCTTCGGCATCCCGTTCGTGGCGTCGGAAAGGAGCACGAGCCCGGTGACCGTCGGCAGTCCCTGAGCCGGATTGCCGGGGAACGAGGTCACCCACTTGAGCAGGGCGTGGCCCGCGCCCAAGGCCGGCATCGCGCGGAAGTCGCCCTCCGGATAGGCCGGCACGTAGACCTTCGGCGGCATCGTCCACTCGCCGCGCGCATAGGCGACGAACGCGTCGCGCACGGCCTCGACCGCACGCTCGGGCGAGACCGCCTCGCGCACCTGCGCGCCGCTGAAGAACGGAATCATCTCGACCAACCTCCAGTGTCGCCCTTGTACGTGCCCGCGAAGAGCGCCCGCGGCGTGCGCGCGATGATCTTCAGGTCGAGCCACGGCGAGCGGTGCTCGACATACCAGACGTCGAGCTCGATTCGCTCGTCCCACGGGAGGCGCGCACGCCCCTGGATCTGCGCCCAGCCGGTGATGCCGGGCCGCACTTCGAGGCGCCGGCGCTGGCGGGGCGTATAGCGCTCGACTTGATACGCGAGCGTGGGGCGGGGACCGACGAGGCTCATGTCGCCGCGGACGACGTTCCAGAGCTGCGGCACCTCGTCGATCGAGAGCCGGCGAAGTAATCGGCCCGCGCGCGTAATCCGCGGATCGCCCTCGTTGACGGCCAAGCCGGCGCCTCTGTGCTCCGCTCCCACCTCCATCGTCCTGAGCTTGACGAGCTCGAACTCTTCGCCGTTCAGGCCGACCCGCCGCTGACGGTAGAAGACCGGCCCGCCGTCGTCGAGCTTGATCGCGAGGGCGGCTGCGGCAAGAAGAGGGCTCGCGACCGCCAATCCGAGCCCGGCTGCAGCCGCGTCACAGGCGCGGTTCAACGTGTTCCCTCCGCCTTGGCCCAGACAGCGGGCACGCCGAAGCGCAGATACCGGACGAGAGACACGACCGTCGCCCAGGTAATGAGCACGTAGTAGCGCGCAATGCCCACTCCGAGTGCCGCGGCGAGCAGCAGACCCAATTGCGCACCGAGCGCGATCTGGTACACGACCCCCTCACGCACGAGCGCGATCGACGAGCCGAGCAGGATGAGATGCAGCAAGCCGCTTGCATAGCGCAGGTGCCGATGCGACAGGACCTCGAGCAGGTACGTCGGTCCGAGCCCGCGCAGCATCTTCCCGCGCAGGACGATGAGCCAGCAGTGCTCGAACATGCGCACCTTGCGCCGGTACTCGTCCTCGATGTCGCGTGACGGCTTCTCCGCCGCGCGCGCCTCGGGGTCGTAGACGGCACGCCGGCCGCGTTGCACCATCAGATACGGCAGCGCGAGGTCGTGACCGAAGCGAGGATCGACATCGACGTAGTCGGAGCGGCGCACCGTGTAGATCGCGCCGATGCCGCCCGTGATGGACCCGAGCTCCGACTCGCTGCGACGCAGCCAGCTCTCGAAACGCCAGTACGTCCCCTCTCGGTTCGTCCCGTCGGCGGCCTCGTAGACACTGCTCCCACAGACGTAGGCAACGTCGGCATCCGCATAGTTGCGGACGAGCTTGCGCAGCGCGTCCGGCTGCCACTGCGCGTTGGCGTCAGAGAAGGCGAGGATCTCTCCCTGGGTGTCGCGGACGGCTCGATTCTGGGCCGCGACCTTGCCTTCTCGCGGGCACCGTAGGAGCCGGACCCGCGGTTCGCGCGCCGCCACCGCCTCGACGAGCGAGTCGGTGCGATCGTTCGAGGCGTCTGACGCGACGACGATCTCGACCTGCTCCGGCGGATAGTCGAGTGCAAGCAGGTTCTCGAGCCGGCGCTCGATGACATCCTCCTCGTCGTGGGCGGCGACGATCAAGCTCACGGACGGAATGAAGTTGCCCTTGAAGACCGGACGGGATCGCACCCGTGCCAGCGCCGCGGCAAAGAGCGGGTAGCCGACCTGGGTCCATGCGAGCGCCCCGAAAGAGAACCAGAACAGAACCTTCGCGATCACCACGAGGATCGTAGTTTCAGAGACCCTTGACGGCCGCTGCGAGTTTGTGGATCGACTCCTTGGCGTCCCCGAACAGCATCACGGTCTTCGGGTTCAGGAACAGTGGATTCTCGATCCCGGCGAAGCCGGGATTCATGCTCCTCTTCAAAACGACGACCTGCTGCGCGCTGTCGACGTTGAGGATCGGCATGCCGTAGATCGGGCTGCCGGCATTGTTGCGGGCGTCGGGATTGACGACGTCGTTCGCGCCGATGACGAGGGCCACGTCGGTGCGCGGGAATTCCGCGTTTGCCTCGTCCATCTCCTTCAACTGCGGATACGGCACGTTCGCCTCCGCTAGCAGGACGTTCATGTGGCCGGGCATCCGTCCGGCGACGGGGTGGATCGCATACGAGACGTCGACGCCTCGCGACTCGAGCAGATCGGCGAGAGCACGCACGTCGTGTTGCGCCTGCGCGACTGCCATGCCGTAACCGGGCACGAAGACGACCTTCTTCGCGTAGCCGAGCATCACGGCGACATCGTCCGCGGTGGTGGAGCGCACTTGGCCGTCGGTATCGCCATCGGCACCGCCACCTGAAGCGGAGGGAGCTAGCTGTCCGAACGCACCGAAGAGCACGTTCGCGACTGACCGGTTCATCGCCCGGCCCATCATGATCGTGAGGAAGGTTCCCGACGCGCCGACGAGCATGCCGCTGACGATCAGGACGTTGTTCTCCAGCTCGAATCCGGTTGCCGCTGCCGCGAGACCGGTGAAGGCGTTCAACAGTGAGATCACGACCGGCATGTCGGCGCCCCCGATCGGCAGGACGAACAGAATCCCGAAGAGCGAGGCGCCGGCGAGCAGCGCCCACATCAGCCACTGCTGCTCGGCACCGGCAACGATCGCAGTGCCCGCGGCCACGATCGCCGCGAAGAGCAGACCGTTCACGACCTGCTGCAGCGGATAGGTGATCGGGCGTCCGCGGATGAGCTCCTGCAGCTTTGCGAACGCCATCATCGAGCCCGAGAAGGAGATGCTGCCGATGATCGCGGAGATCACGATCGACGAGCTGATGTCAGCCTGGAGCGTGCCCGGATCGGGTGCGTGCAGGTGGAACTCGGCCAGCGAGATGAGTGCTGCTGCGCCGCCGCCGACGCCGTTGAACAGCGCGACCATCTGCGGCATGGCCGTCATGCGCACCCTGCGCGCGGCGACTGCGCCGAAGGCGCCGCCGACGATCATGCCGACGATGATCTCCCAGTAGCTGTTGACGCCTTTGTGGAAGAACGTGACGACGATC
The DNA here is from genome assembly GCA_955652075.1 of uncultured Gaiellaceae bacterium. GTDB lineage: Bacteria > Actinomycetota > Thermoleophilia > Gaiellales > Gaiellaceae > 3-1-20CM-4-69-9. Next base: position 4,426 of record CATPAS010000095.1, read on the forward strand.
GCGACGAGCATTCCGGCCGCACCGATCTGGTTTCCCCTCCGCGCCGTCCCCGGATTCGACAAGAACCGCAACGCCAGGATGAACGTCACGATCGTGATCAGATAGAGAAGATTCGTGACCTCGCGGCTCAACTGTGATCC
>CATPAS010000096.1 GCA_955652075.1 uncultured Gaiellaceae bacterium
AGGGAAGTGGACGAACGGCCCGCACAGTCTCGACGAAGCTGCGCTACACCGATTTCTCGATCCGTACCCGGTCGACGTCTTTGCGCGTCGGCGTCGCCGAGCCGGCAAAGATCGGCGATCTTGCCTGCGCGCTGCTGGACCGCGCGCTCGTCGACCGCCCGGGTGCGCTTCGGCTCGTCGGCGTCGGTGTCTCGGGACTCGCAAGCCACCAGCAGCTCGCGCTCGTCTGATTCGTTCCCACTTTGCGGGGTAATCGTGCACGGCCGCCCGGCGAACGATCTACACTCGCTCGCGAAGGCGCACGACGATCTGCGGTTCTAACCCTGGGGATCCGGAATCCGGCGTGTGCGCATAGGCCAACGCACAAGGTGAGGAGAACTACTTGCCGCGTTTTGACGCCGGCGAGGTGCAGCTTGAGCCGAAATGGGACGAGCGGCACCCGCCCGGACAGTTCGTCTCGGACGAGCACGAAGCCGACTGCTCGCGGTTCCTCGAAGAGGTCAAGGAATCGATCCGTCGCCGGTATGAGCTCGGCCTCGGCCCAAAGCGCTGAGGCGCGTCCAGGACTCAGCTGCCAGCAGGGGTACGAGCGCCCCGTTGCCCACGACGATGGATGCGACCACCCGCTCCTTCGTCGAGTCGAGGTACGAGCTGTACTCGAACCGGGAAATGACGTAGATCCAGCTCAGGCCCAGCCACGCCACGATCGTCCAGACGAGCGCGAACAGCGGCAGCGCTCGCAAGCCGGTCAGCACAGCGGCCACGACCAGCACGGCGAAGATCGGGATCAGCAGTCCCCACTGCGCGGGATCGAGCATCTGGCCCCCGAGCGTCCTGAACGCGATCGGTCCGGCTCCGAGCCTGCTGTGCAGATGCCCGTAATCCAAGCTGTCGCCGAGGCTGTAGTTGATGTCGCGGAGGTGGTGGCTGTGGACGTAGATCCGCCAGGGAAGCACGAGCAGGACGTCAATCGCGGCCGCGACTGCGAGCGCGCGCCAACGCGCGCGCGCGGCAGCCAGGAGGCCGAGGAAGACTGCGAGGACGAAGAGAGAGCCCTCGTTCTTCGTCAGAAGCGCGCCGGCGAAGCAGAACGCCGCGAGCGCGAGGGGCCAGCGTTCGTTCGTGATCACCCACCGGCCGGCGGCGGCAATGCCGACGCCGAACACGAGTGCGAGCGGAAGATCGGCATAGGCCGTCAGCAGCTGGTCGAACACAGCCGGCGCCAGCGCCAGGGCGAAGAGCGAGAGCCAGAGAACGGGAGCGGGCACGCGGTCGCGCAGGAGCGCGAAGAGCGCCAGCAGCGCTGCGAGGAGGAAGAGCAGGAACTGCACGTGCACGAGCCGCGTGTCGAACGCACCCATCGCGCGAAAGTCGACCGCCTCGAGAGAGGGGAGCAGCAACGGGTAGTCGAGGTTGGCGAACCGGTAGGACGCGCCGGCGAACACGACCGGGTCGGCCCAGCCGAAGGCGTAGAGCGCATGACCTTTGAGCGCCCAGATCGCCCACGCGTCGTAGCGATTCAGCGGCGCGACCCGGAACGCGCGCCCGTAGTCGATCATCAGCGCGACCAGTGCGGCGAAAGCGATGCCCTCGATCCAGTCCGGCCGGCGCCAGCCCGGACGCTCGGTGCCGTTTAGGCGCCACGCGCAGAATCCGAGCGAAAGAGCGGCCAGCAGCGCGAGCCCGATCCAGCCGAAGCTCACGTGCACGAGCGCGAGGTGCGCGGAGACGATCCCGACGAGCAGGATGCCGCACAGATACGCGAGGCCGCACCGGAAGACGAGCAGGCGCCACGATCGCGCGACGCCAAGGAGCGGCAGCATGCCGAGGCCGGTCAAGAGCATCAGCGCATTCGCGCCGAGCAGCGCCGCCATTCTCATCGGAACCGAATGCGAAAGACGTGATCTGCCTGCGGAACCTGAATCGCAGGCAGAAAGTAGAACGCCGCGTAGGCGCGGACGACTGCGCCCCGGGTGATGAAGGACCCCTTGGCGCCCGGCGGGACGTCGACCGCGTAGCGCTCACGAGGCTGCAGGTGGGCTCGAAACGCGTCGAACGGCGCCGGGTCGAAGCCGAGCCGGTCGCCGGCGGCGTGCTGCCGCTCGGCGGGCGTGAGCTTCGAGTCGCGTGCGACGGATTGCGCGACATGGTGCCGCACCTCGTTCCCGCCGAGCAGCGCCGACGCGGCGAGCACGGCGACGAAGACCGCAGCTGCGACGGCCGTCAGCCGAACAGGCGGACGCTGAGCAGGACGCGGACCGCCTTGAAGCCGTCCCTCCATGTGATCTTCTTCCCCTCCGCGTAGGTCCTGCCGTAGTAAGCAATCGGAAGCTCGTACACCCGCAGCTTCTGCTTGCAGATCTTCGCCGTGATCTCGGGCTCGATGCCGAAGCCGTCCTGGCGCAGGTCGAGCGAGCGCAGGATCTCCGTCCGGAACGCTTTGTAGCCGGTTTCCATATCCGAGAGCGTCGTGTTGTAGAGGACGTTCGTCAGCAGCGACAGGAAGCGGTTGCCGACAAGATGCCAGAACATGTACACGCGCTGAGGCTTGCCGCCCGACAGGCGTGACCCGAAGACCACGTCCGCGCTTCCGCGCTCGATCGGGGCGATCAGCGCAGGAACGTCGGCCGGGTCGTACTCGAGGTCGGCGTCCTGGATGACGCAGATGTCACCGTCGGCGTGTGGAATCGCGGCACGCACTGCCGAACCCTTGCCTCGGTTCTCCTGGCGGACGAGGACGAGGTCGTCGCGTCCGTTCCGCCAGCTCTCGACGAGGTCACCCGTGCCGTCAGTCGAGCCGTCGTCCACGACCACGATCTGTTTCTCCAGGTCGAGCCGGGCGACGCGCTCGAGTAGCTCGACGATGGTCGCGGCCTCGTTGTAGGCCGGGACGAGAAAGGAGACGCGCACGGCGGCGCAGCCTACCGCGAAGGAGATGGCGAGATAGGAAAGCCCCTCTGACCGACGTCCCTATCTCGCCGCCCAGTAGACGCCGTTCTGGCGCGGCTTCTTGCGGTGTGCTCAGCCGGCCGGAGCGCCGCGCACCTTGGCGCAGTCCGTGTCCCGCCTGCGGACCTCGGCGATCGCCGACTTGAAGGCGTAGTGGGTGCGTACCGCGACACGTTGTAGACGGTCAGGACGATGCGGTCGTTGAGCTGGATCATCCGCGCGATGCGATGGAGATAGACTCGGCACGATCGACGTCAAAAGCGAACTTGGGCACGGCACGACGTTCAACGTCGTCCTACGGGCCGCCAGGTCATCGTCCCTGCTGCGGCCTGACCTCGCAGAAGACAAGTCCAACACACCAAACTGAGCCGCTCCTCTTGCGGGGCGGCCCCTCGGGGGAGAACCGCCCGTGTACTGCGGCAGTCACGAGCGGGGCCAGGAGAGACCGCCCGTCGGAGGATTCCCGCCCGCCCGGATGGATCCTGCCGCCGTCTCGTTCGTCAGAGAGAAGGAACCCTGAAGGTCGATTCGGTTTCGTGACAGGCGCCAGCCCACGCCTAAAG
>CATPAS010000097.1 GCA_955652075.1 uncultured Gaiellaceae bacterium
CGTCTCCTCCTCGTTCAGCGCCGGGACGATGGCGATGCGTCGCCACTCGGCGATCTGCGCGAGCACGGCGTCGCGCGGCGGCGCCTGCACTTCGGCGAGCTCAGCCACCGGCGGTCACCGGTGACCGCAAGCCCACGAGCTCGAGGATCTGCCGCGCACGATGCGCATACGTGTGCTCGTCGAGCACGCGCTCGCGCGCGCGGCGTCCCATCGCCTCGGCGGACCCAGGATCGTCGAGCAGCTCGCGATAGGCAGTGAGCGCTTCGGCGGCGTCCGACACGACGCGCAGCTCCGAGCCGACGTCGAACCAGCGTTCGATCCCTTCGTGCGGGTTGGAGACGATCGCGGCGCCGGAGGCTGCGAGCTCGAACGGCCGGCACGTGGACGAGGCGTAGACGGTCGCGTGCGAACGACGCGTGATGTTCAGATTGATCCTCGCGCGCGAGATCGCCTGTGCAAAGACGTTGAAGGGGACGTCGCCGATCATGCGCGCGTTTCCGGTGTCGCCGCGGAAATCCGTTCCACCAAGGGCAAAGTCGATCTCCGGGTCGCGCCGGCTCGGTTCGCCGACGAGCTCGTGCATCCATTCGCGCCGAAACTTGTCTCCGTAGCCGTAGAAGAAGACGTCGTGCTCCTTCTCGACGGCCGCGGGCTGGAACAGCTCCGGGTCGGCGGCCCAGAAGACCGCTTCCGCCCGCGGCGCACCCAGCTCCCGCAGGCGGTCGAGCCCACCCTCGGAGTTCGACAGCACGAGGTCGTACTCGGAAGGATCCGCACCGTGGTAGTAGTTGAAGCCGGTGTCCATGCCGCCGAACTCCGGCAAGCTCATGGGCACGTCGCCGTCGTAGAACACGACCGGGACGTCGAACCGCTCGCGCAGCCGCGTCGGAATGCCCCTGAGGTGCGCCATCGGCACGGTGAAGCCGATGACCGCTGCGACGTCACGTTCGTGCTCGAGGATGCGCTCGAGATGCCGTTGCCAGCGCGGCGTGACGTAACGCCAGATCGCCTCGCGCGTCAGCCGGTCTCCCATCGTGTCTTCCGGGTTGTCCTCGCCGCGCCGAAGCAGCGTGTCGCCCTTCAGACGGGCGGCGAGCCCGCGGGCGCCGGCGAAGAGCTCGGCTTCGCGGTAAAGGGGATTGGGCGCCGTCCGCCACCAGGGGGATTCGATCGCCCGGCCGCGGTAGGGCGTGACGATGAGATCGACGCCGACCTCGTTGAGGCCCTTCCAGATCTGCCACCAGGCGGGCGTACAGCCGTAACGGAAGTCGAGGTCGGCCGCAGACGCGACAGCGAGGATCTTCGGCGCACCAGCCACGCGATCAGTATGGCGAACGGATGTGTCGGCTCTCTGTCAGATCGCAGCGTGATGCAGCCGTGCACGAAACCACGAGCGGCGAAACCGCTCGGCGCCGCCAAGTCGGCGCCTTTAGTACGCCCCTCGCCGCGCCACGACGGCGGGCAGTGTGCGGGCCAGGATCGTGATGTCGAGCCAGATCGACCAGTTCTCGATGTAGTAGAAGTCGAGCCGGACCAGGTCGTCGAAGCTCAGGTCGATCCGACCTGAGACCTGCCAGAGGCCGGTCATGCCCGGGAGCACGAGATAGCGTTTCCGGTGCCAAGGGAGCAGCTGGTCGTAGTCGCGGATGGGAAGGGGCCGCGGGCCGACGAGCGACATCTCCCCCCAGAGGACGTTGAGAACCTGTGGCATCTCGTCGAGCGAGAAGCGGCGCAGGAACCGTCCCAAGAGCGTGACGCGAGGATCGTCCTTGATCTTGAAGAGCGGGCCAGAGGCTTCGTTGTCAGCCTCGAGCGCCGCCTGGCGCTCCGCCGCGTCGGCGTACATGGTCCGGAACTTCATCATCCCGAACGCCTGCTCTCCGAGGCCGATTCGCCGGTCGCGATAGAACACCGGTCCGCGCGAGCTGAGCTTGACCGCGCCGGCGACGGCGAGCCAGATCGGCAATCCGGCGACGATGACGAAGCTCGAGACGATGATGTCGAAGCCGCGCTTGAGCGCCCACTCCGATCCCGCAAGCGCCGGCGGGCGCAACTCGAACAGCGGCGCCCCTTCGCCGGGAATGTATTCGGCACGCTGAAGAAGCAGCTCGGTCGTGCGCGGCGCGATCTTGACCTTGACTCCGAAGCGGTGAGCCTCCTCGACGAGCTCGAGCAGCTCGCGCTCGCCGAAACCGCCGTCCGTCACGATGAGCTCGTGGACATCGTGCTCGCGCAGGATGCGCGGCACCGCTTCGAAGCCTCCGAGCATGGGGAGGTCCCCCGCTTCGCCGTTCGGAGCGATCGCGCCGAGGAACTCGTAGCGAACCCCGCTTCGATCCGCGCCGAGCGTGCGGCGCAGAGCCGCCAGCTGCTCGCCCTCTCCGACCAGCACGGTTCGCCGCCGCGCACCGGCAAGCCGCAGCAGGTCGCGCGTAAGAACCTCGTAGCTCGAACGCAGGATCCCGATGAAGAACACGGTCGTGACGAGGGCGGTCGGCGTCAATCCATAGGTCGTGAAGTGGTAGCCCGTCCCCAGGCCGAACGCGAGCGTGATCAGCGCGACGAGCACGAGCGAGAGCACGATCTGGCCGACGCCCGCGCGCAGCTCGCGCCGCCGATAGAGGCCGCCCACCCAGAACACGAGCACCGTGATCACTGTCAGGAACGGAAGCCAGCTGCTCTCCGTCTCCCAGACGATTCCCCACAGCGGCGGCCACTGGCCGAGGTAGAGCTCGCGGAAGGTGAGCGCCACGAAGATGCCGAGAACGAGTCCCGCCAGGTCGAGCGTCACGAGGGCTGCAACGCTGGCGAGGCGCCGCGCGACGGCCAGGAGCGTCGTGCGGGAGAGGAGGTAGGACCGGGCCGAGCGGATGTCTTCGACCGGCGCGGGCCGGGGCTCGGCCGGCACGGCTGGCTTCGTGCTCACGCGCCGGAGTGTACTTCCGTAGCTTCCACGGCCCGCTAGGCTCGCACCAGGTGAGCCTGGAGCAGTTGAGCGAACGGTACGCCGAGCACAACCGCGTCGAGCGCGGTGCAGGCTTCGTCTTCGCGGGCCCCGAGCGCGTCGAGCTCTTCCGCCGCTACGTCGCCGGGCCCGGACGGAACGTGCTCGATCTCGGCTGCCGCGACGGCGCACTCACTCAGGCTTACGCCGGCGGGAACGAGATCGTCGGGGTCGACGCCGACCGCGAGGCGCTCGCCCAGGCGCAGAAGCTCGGGATCGAGACCCGCTGGGCCGACCTCGACGATGCGCTGCCGTTCGACGGCGCTGCCTTCGATGTCGTGGTCGCCGGGGAGCTCCTCGAGCATTTGCGCGATCCTCGGCGCGTCGTCTCCGAAGTGCTGCGCGTCCTGCGACCGGGCGGCACGTTCGTCGGCTCCGTGCCGAACGCCTACCGCCTGAAGAACAGGCTTCGCTTCCTCGGCGGGCGCAAACCCGAGAACGACCCGACTCACCTGCAGATGTTCGCGCCGCACGATTTGCGCGCGTTGCTCGACGGCTTCGAGGACGTACAGCTCCATCTCATCGCCGGACGGCTCGTGCCGCTTCACGCACGCCTGTTTGCGAACGACATCGTCTTCTCGGGTCGCAAACCGAGCTGAAGCTCGTCGAGGTCCTTCGCGGTCCTCTTCAGGCCGAGGAAACGGAGGCCGAAACGCAGAGCCGCCGCGCGGCGGCGGTCGAGCAGATCGGTGTCGTGAAAGTAGGCGTGCACGATCTGACGCCCGAACGGTCCGAGCACCCCGCGCGCGAGCATGCCGATCGAGTGCGTCGTCGGCACTTCGAGCAGCCGGCGGCCGTCGCCGAGCTCCAGCCAGGCCGGCTCCTCCAGCTGCAGGTGCGGAGCGCCCGGCTCGAGGTAGCCGGGCCGGAACGCGGTCGCCGTGCAGTCGGCATAGCCGAGGTCGGCGACCATCCCCGCAACGCCTTCGTCGATGTACCAGCCGCCGCCGCAGAAGAAGGTAGGACGGAGCCCCATCGAGTCGAGCCAGCGTCCCTGCTCGCGCACGAGCGCCGCCGGGTCGCCGCCGGTCGGCCGCGCGTGATCGGGCGCGGTCCAGTGCGTATGCAGCCCGAAGGGCGCGCGTCCCCGCGCCTCCCGCGCCCGCTCGAGCCAGCGTTCCTCGTTCTCCCCCTCGGCCGGCGGGCGCATGAGGGCCGCGATCGCGAAACCACCCGGCCTGCGTTCCTGAAGGGCGCTGAAGCGCCGCCAGACGTCGTCGTCCAGCGGCCGCTCCACATGACACGAGACGACCGCGTACCGCCCGTGCAGTATGTGTCCCGTGTGCGGCATCGCCGGACTCTATTCGCCCGCGGGTGCGCCGAATCCCGAGCTCGTGGACGCCATGCGCGCCGCGCTCGTGCAGCGCGGGCCCGACGAGGGATCGACGGACGCCTTCGGGCACTGCGTGCTCGGCCATCAGCGCCTCAAGGTCATCGACCTCGACACCGGCTACCAGCCGGTGGCGAACGAGGCGGGGGACGTCGTCGCGGTCTTCAACGGCGAGGCGTACAACTTCATGTCGCTGCGCGACGAGCTGCGTGAACACGAGGTGCGCGGCACAGGTGACACTCCCATCCTGCCGCACCTCTACGAGGAGAGCGGGCCGCACTTCGTGCAGCGGCTGCACGGCATGTTCGCGGTGGCGCTCTGGGACGCCGGGCGCGAACGCCTCGTGCTCGCGCGCGACCGCCTCGGCAAGAAGCCACTCCTCTGGACACGGTTGCCCGACGGCACGCTCGCGTTTGCGTCAGAGCTGAAGGCGCTGCTGCGGCTGCCACAGGTCTCCCGCGAGATCGACCTCGGCGCCGTCGACGCGTATCTGGCGTTGCAGTACGTCCCTGGCGACAGGACTGCGCTGCGCGACATCCACAAGCTCGCGCCCGGACACGTGCTCGTCGCGGAAGGCGGGACGGAGCGGATCGAGCGGTACTGGCATCCCGAAGCGATCGCAGCACCGAGCGCGCAGGAGGGCGAGTGGCTCGAGCGCGTGCGTGCGACGGTGGGCGAGGCAGTGCGCAAGCGCCTCGTCGCGGACGTGCCGCTCGGAGCTCTCCTCTCCGGCGGGATCGACTCGAGCATCGTCGTCGCGCTGATGGCTCAGGCTTCGTCGCAACCGGTACGCACCTTCACGGTCGGGTTCCCGGACACGCGCTACGACGAGCGAGCGTACGCACGCGCCGTCGCGTCACGGTACGGCACCGTGCACGAGGAGGTGGAGATCGAGGAAGACATCGCGGCGACGCTGCCGCGCCTCGCAGCGGCCTTCGACGAGCCGCTCGGCGACGAGGCCGCGTTCCCGACCTTCCTGATCGCCGAAGAGGCGCGGCGGCATGTCACGGTGGCGCTCGGGGGTGACGGCGGAGACGAGACGTTCGCCGGCTACGAGCGCTATATCGCCCATCGACTGGCCGAACGCATCCCTGCGCCGGCGGCACAGGCCGGCGCAGCCGCGCTCCGCCTCCTTCCGGCCGCCCGCCGCGAGCCGCGGTCTCCGCTCTTCCGCGCGGCGCGCCTCTTCGACGTTGCATCCACGCCCGCAGCTCAGCGGTACGCGCGCCTGATGGAGGTGTTTCCAGTCGAGCTTCGCCGCGAGCTCTGGTCCGATCCCCGGCTGGCGCAACAGGTGCGACTCGAGCCGTCGCGGCCCGGCATCGCCGGCCTGCAACTGCTCGACATCGAGACGTACCTCCCCGGCGATCTCCTGCTCAAGGCGGACCTCGCTTCGATGGCGCATTCCCTGGAGCTGCGCTCGCCGTTTCTCGACCACGAGGTCGTCGCACTCGGGCTTGCGCTCCCCGATTCGCTGAAGACACGCGGCCTGAGGGGAAAGGTGGCGCTCCGGCGTGCGTTTGCCGCGGACCTGCCCCCGGAGATCGCCGATCGTGGCAAGACGGGCTTCGGCGTTCCGCTCGGACGCTGGTTCCGATCCGATCTGCGGGACTTGGCGCGCGGGCTCCTGTCCCGTGACCGCGGCTGGTTCCGGCCGGAAGCCGTGCGACGGCTGCTCGAAGAGCACGAGTCCGGACGCGCGGATCACGGACACCGGCTCTGGTGCCTGTTGATGCTCGAGCTCTGGGTGCGCGAGCACGTGGAAGCGCCCGTCCTCGTCACTACCGCGTGAGACGCGCCCAGCTCTGGCTGATCGCCGTCGCGGCGATCGCCCCGCGGCTGGTCGTCCTCCTGCACGAGCGCGGGCGCATCCTCACGGCGTTCACCGACAAGAGCGACGACTTCGCGCAGACGTTCGTGCATCACGGGACGTTCGGCTTCATTCCGGGCGAGCCGTCCGCGTATACGCAACCGCTGTACGGCTTCTTCCTGGTCCCGATCTACTGGATCTTCGGCCGGACCTGGTGGGCCGTCGGGGGTGCGCAGATCGCGGTGGCGACCGCGACTGCGTTCCTCGTGTACGCGATCGGCGCCCGCGTCCTCTCGCGCCGAGCGGGTGCGATTGCAGCGGTCCTCGCGACGCTCAACCCGTACCTCGTCTGGCACGACGTCCATCTCAACCGGGAAGTGCTCGACCAGCTCGTCGCCGCGGCGCTCATCCTGTGCACGCTCATCGCCGCCGATCGGCGCTCCGTGAAGTGGGCGAGCGCTGCGGGAATCCTGGGCGGGCTCGCCGTGCTCGGCAACGTCCGACTCGTCTTCATCCCGTTCGTCGTTGCGGCGTACCTGGTGGTCCGCAACGGTTGGGGCTGGGCGCCCGTCGCGCTCGTCGCCGCCGCGGCGTTGACCGTTACGCCGTGGGTGACCCGCAACAAGGTGGAGATCGGCTGCTTTGCGCTCACAACCGACGGCCGGGCGTTATGGAAGGCGAACAACGGTCAGACGTACGACCTGCTCGCCAGGGGCAAGTGGATCGACGACGTCAAGGATCCGCCGGGCCATCCGTTCCCCAACCCCGAGGAGGCTCGCGACATCTACAGGCAGAGCGGCAAGAAGATTCACGTCGACGAATGCGCGAACCAGGCGTACTACCAGCACAAGGCCTGGCGGTACGTGCGTGACCATCCCGGCGAGAAAGCGAAGCTCGCCTCGCAGGCCGTCCGCATGGAGTGGGATCCGCGCACGACTGCGTCGGCGACGGACTCGGGGCACGGGGCAATCCGCAGCCTCGCGCAGCCGCTCTACATCTCGGCCCTCTACGGCTTGGGACTGATCGGCCTGTTCGTCGCTGCGCGGGCGTTCGTCGCCCTCGCTCTGGCGGTGCTCGTGTACCAGACGCTCGCGGCGATGGTCTTCGTCGGAGCGACTCGCTATCGCGTCGCCACGGACTTCCTGATCGCGCTTCTGGCCGCGAGCGCGATCGAATGGGCGCTTTCGCGCCGGCACAGGCGAGCGTGAAAGTCCTGCACATCCACCGGATCGGCGGCATCGGCGGCTCCGAGCGGCATCTGCTGACGCTGTTGCCTGCGCTTGCCGAGCTCGGGGTCGACGTGAGCTTCCTCGGGCTCGACGACACGTCGCACGCGCCCGACCCGTTCTACGACGCTCTGACCGTCCCGTTCGCGCGGGTGCGCGCGCCGCGCGATCTCGATCCCCGACTGGCGCTCCGCGTCCGCCGCGAGGCACGGAAGGCGGACCTCGTGCACACGCACCTCGTTCATGCGGACGTCTACGGTGCGCTGGGAGCGCGAAGGCTCGTCTCGACGAAGCACAACGACGACCCGTTCCGTGCCGGAGCGTTCCGCTTCGTCGAGCGTGCGCTCGCCCGGCGCGCGTCGAGCATCGTGGCCATCACGCGCTCGCTCGCGCGTTTCCAGGTCGAGCGCGTCGGCCTGCCCGCAGACAAGGTCGAGGTGATCCACTACGGGCTGGACGACGTTCCGCAGGCCTGGGGCGCCAACCCGCCCGACGAGCTCTCGCTCGACGCGCGCGTGCTGCTCGCGGTCTGCAGGCTCGAGCCGCAGAAGGGCGTGGACATCGCTGTCCGCGCACTCGCGGACATCCGCACCCGCCATCCCCAGGCCGAGCTCGTGGTGCTCGGGGAGGGACCCCAGCGGGCGGAGCTCGAGGGGCTCGCCCGCACGCTCGGCGTGCCCGTGCACTTGCCGGGACGCGTACCCGACGTCGCAGCGTGGCTCCGGCGTGCGGACGTGCTCGTCCATCCCGCGCGTTGGGAGGGCTTCGGCCTAGCGCTGCTGGAAGCGATGCTTGCAGCGAAGCCGGTCGTGGCGACGAACGTGAGCTCCATTCCCGAGATCGTGAGCGACGGCGAGACCGGATTGCTCGTGCCGCCCGACGACGCTGTGTCGCTCGCAAGCGCCGTGAACCGCGTCCTCGACGATCCGTCCGACTACGGCGAGCGTGGCCACGCGCGGGCCCGACGCGAGTTCAGCGTCGCGAGGATGACCGAGCGCACGTTGGACGTCTACCGCCGCGCTCTGTCCGGTTGACCCTCGCAGTTCGGGACCTCTCCGCGCCAAGCATGACCACAACAGCTGGGGTCAGACCCTTGCAGTTCTGGACCTCGCCGTGCCAAGCGTGACCACAACGGCTGGGGTCAGACCCTTGCGGTTCGGGACCTCGCCGTGCCAGGCATGACC
>CATPAS010000098.1 GCA_955652075.1 uncultured Gaiellaceae bacterium
CAGATACGCTTGGTCGTCTCATTTGGTACCAGGGGTCGATTCTCCCTGGAGCCGTATCACCACAAAGGAGGGGGAACAGAGAATGCGTAAACGGCTGATGGTTGCGGCGTTGTTCGCGATCGTCGCAATTGTGGCCGCGGTCCTGACTGGAGGATCGCAAGCCAGGGTGTCCATTTCGGCATCGCAGGCGAAGGCGTCGGCTGCGCCGTCTGGAACTGTCACGTTGAACGGTTGGCAGACTTCGCCGGCCGAGGAGACAAAGCTTGCGAAGGTGGTCGCAGACTTCGAGGCTTCGCACCCGAAGATCCACGTCAACTACACCTCGATCGGCGGCAACTACCAGGCGACCATGCTCGCGAAGTTCGCGGCGCGGAAGCCCGCGGACGTGTTCTATGTGGATGCGGCCGACTTCGCCGACTGGGTGCGGCAGGGCGTGCTGCAGAACCTCGACTCGTACGTCAAGGCGTCGAAGTTCAGCACGAAGCCGTTCTACAAGAACCTCTTGAACACCTTCAAGTACCAGGGGCACTACTACGGCTTCCCGAAGGACTGGTCCTCGCTGGGGATGGAGGTCAACACGCGGTTGCTCGGGAGCAACCCGATCCCGAAGACCTGGGCGCAGCTGAAGAGCGTCGCGTCGAAGATCACGGTCCCGGGTGGCAAGCCGATCTGTCTCGGAGCTGACTGGGCGAGGCTGATGGCCTTCGTCTATCAGGCCGGAGGCAACGGCCAGTTCAAGAGCGCGAACTCCGCCCCGTTCCGGACAGCCGTGAACTACTACGTCGGGCTGCTCAAGTCCGGCCTTGCGGCGCAACCCTCGCAGACCGGCTCGGGCTGGTGTGGCGAGGCGTTCGGCAAGGAGCGGGCTGCGTTCGCGTTCGAGGGGAACTGGATGTTCCCGACGATGGCGACTTTCCCCGGCGTTCAGTTCACGACGGCGCCGCTGCCGATGGACAAGAAACGTGGCAATCTCGCCTTCACGGTGTCCTACTCGATGGCGAAGGACTCGAAGAACAAGCCCGCGGCGTGGGAGCTTCTGAAGTACCTCGTCGGTAAGACGGGCATGCAGCAGTGGGTCTCGCTTGGACTGGCGTTGCCGACGCGCACCGATGTGCACGCGGTCGCCGGTCGTGGCGCGTTCACCAAGTACCCCAGCTCGGTGCATGGCTGGGGGAATCAGGTCGGGTTCCGCCACGTCTGGAACGACGTGGCGAATAACGAGCTGACGGCAGTGATCGACGGCAAGGAGTCCGTGGACTCCATGCTCGCGAAGATCGCTGCCGCTGCGGCAGGGTAAGGCTGAAGTAGACGGAAGTCGTTTCCTCGTGCGCCTTCATGGCGCACGAGGGAACGCTGTGCGGAAGGAGGGGTGTGGCGGTCGCAGGGGCGAAACGACGGCAGGTGCGCGGACTGGGATCGGAGCGAACGCGCGAGGGACTGGTTGGTTACGGGTTCGTCGCCCTACCCATGGCGTTCTTCCTGCTCTTCTTCATCTTCCCGATCGGCTACGCGTTCTACATCAGCCGCTACAACTGGCAGATCTTCAAGGGGCCCTTTGTCGGCTGGGGCAACTATCGGACGCTCTATCACGACGGCGTCTTCTGGAGCCACGCCGTCCGCAATACGCTCGTCTACACCGCGTTCGTCGTTCCTTTGCAGATGGCTCTCGGCCTCACGCTAGCGGTCGTCGTCAACCAGTCGATCCGCTTTCGCACCTTCTTCCGGGCCGCCTTCTACTTCCCCTCGCTCGCGGCGTCTGCTGCGATCGCGGCGATCGCGACCTACATCCTCGCCTCCGACGGCCTGTTCAACACGATCCTCCACCACCTCGGCTATCACCACTCGAACGCCTGGTTCGCGCAGCAGAGCACGGCCTTGCCGTCGATCATCGGCCTGAACGCCTGGACGACTTCCGGCACGATGATGCTCTTCTACCTCGCTGCCCTTCAGGCGATCCCCGTTGACGTCTACGAAGCGGCGGCGATTGACGGGGCGGGTGCCTGGCGGACGTTTCGCAAGATCACGTTCCCGCTGCTCAAGCCCGGCCACTTCTTCGTCGCCGTCGTCTCGGTCATCGGCGCGGTGCAGATGTTCGACCAGTCGTTTCTCATCGGCGGCGCGTCCGGCGGGCCGAACTACTCGACGCTCACGACCGTCCTCTACCTCTACAACCAGGCGATCGGCAACATCAAGTTCGGGTATGCCGCTGCCGTCGGCGTCGTTCTGTTCGCTTTCATTTTCACGGTGACCCTGATCCAGCGGCCCCTGTTCGGGAAAGCGGAGGGCGCCTGATGGCCGCCGAAGGCCTCCCGCCCGCGGTTGCGGTCGAGGAGCTCGCCAAGAGCGAGCCGGCCGGTGGAACGGGGTCCACGGGCATCCCCGGGCGCGAGCGAGGCGATCGGATCCGGACAGCGATCGCCTACGCGGTCATGTTCCTCGTCGCAGCGCTCTTTGCGATCCCGTTCTTGTGGAGCGTGTCCACGTCGTTCAGAACGCTCGCCGATACCGTCGCGGGGTTCTCGTTGCTCCCCCGTCACTGGACGACGAGCGGGTACCACGAGGCGTTCCACACCTTCAACTTCGGCCAGTACACCCTCAACAGCGCCATCATCGCCGGCGCGATCACACTCTCGAACCTCTTCCTCGCCTCGCTCGGCGGCTACGCGTTCGCCCGGCTCAAATTCCCCGGTCGCGAGGTGCTCTTCATGCTCGTGCTCGGGACGCTCATGATCCCCGACCAGCTGCGGTTGGTCCCGATATACCTGATGCTGGTGAACTGGATCCCGGGCTGGGTCGGACACCTCGGCTGGCACAATGCGAGTTTCGTCAACCGCAACGGCGTGATCCTGATCCAGCTCGTTTCGGCCACGAGCCTCTTCCTGATGCGGCAGTACTTCCTCACCATTCCGCGCGACCTCGAAGAGGCGGCGAAGCTCGACGCGGCCGGCTACTTCAAGACGTACCGCAAGGTGATGCTGCCGCTGGCAGGCCCGGCCCTCGCAGCTGTCGGGATTCTGACGTTTCAGGGCACGTGGAATGCCTTGTTCTGGCCGGCTGTCTTGCTGCAGGACAAGAGCCAGTACACGATCCCGATCGGCATTGCGAACTTCGTCGGCGCGTATCAGACCTTATGGCCGCCGCTGATGGCCGCGAGCGTGCTCGCGATCCTGCCGATCCTCTTGATCTTCGTTCTCTTCCAGCGGTACTTCGTGGCGGGGGTCGCTGCGGCGGGCGTGAAGGGATGACTCTGCGACGGGCACTCGGTGTCGCGGCGAGCGACCTCTACCATCAGGCCTGGCGGCTGATCCTGTTGAACCTGCTGTTGGGAAGCGCGGTCATCGCAGTCGTGCTCGCGAGCCTGGCGGTGCGCTCTGCGCTGCTCCTGGCCGTTCTGATCGGCCCCGTTCTCGCCGCGGTCATGCACTGCGTGGTGACGCTCGCTCAAACGGAGGATCTTCGACTCGTTGAGCTTCGCAACGGCCTGCGCCGACACTGGCGTCATGGAATGGCGCTCGGTGCCGCGCTCGCAATGGCCGTGGCGCTCGGGGCCGTCGTTGTCCCGTTCTACGCACGGGCTGGATCCTGGGCGTGGCCTCTTGCGGCACTCAGCCTCTACCTCTTGCTCATGTTCGGTGTCTTCCAACTCGCCCTCTGGCCGCTGGCCGTCTTCGAGGCAGGACGGCCGTTGCGTGTGATCGCGCGCGATGCCGCGCGCGTGGTCGCCCGCCGGCCGCTCGGTTTCCTCGGGCTCGCATTCGCCCTGCTGCTGGTGAATGCGGTGGGCGTCGCGGCGGCGATCTTGCCGTTCCTCACACTCACGATCTCATACTCGTTCCTCGTGTCCGCCCACTTCGCACTGCCGAAGAATCCAGCCCGGGAGGCCTGAGCTCATGGCAAACGTCACGTACGACCACGTCACCAAGAGCTTCGGCGACACGGCTGCGGTGAAGGACTTCCTCCTGGAAGTCGCGGACGGCGAGTTCATGGTGCTCGTCGGCCCCTCCGGGTGCGGGAAGAGCACGGCCCTGCGCATGCTCGCGGGACTGGAGAAGGTGTCCGACGGACGCATCCTGATCGGCGACCGGGTCGTCAACAACATCGCTCCGCAGCACCGCGACATCGCCATGGTCTTCCAGTCCTACGCGCTCTACCCACACATGACGGTGTACGACAACCTCGCGTTCGGCCTGCGCAACCAGAAGGTGCCGAGGAAGGAAATCGACGGCCGCGTCCAGAGAGCGGCCAAGATCCTGGATCTCACGCCGCTGATCAAGCGCAAGCCCAAGCAACTCTCCGGCGGTCAGCGGCAGCGCGTGGCACTTGGACGAGCCATCGTGCGCGAACCGGAAGCCTTTCTCATGAACGAGCCTCTATCGAACCTCGATGCGAAGTTACGCGCCCAAACGCGCGCGGAGATTCTCAAGCTGCAGCAAGAGCTCAAGACGACCACCATCTACGTCACGCACGACCAGGTCGAGGCGATGACGATGGGCGACCGGATCGCGGTGATGAAGCTCGGGGTCCTGCAGCAGGTCGGGTCCCCGGAGGAGCTCTACCGCGATCCGCGCAACGTCTTCGTCGCGGGCTTCATCGGGTCACCAGCGATGAACCTCGTTCCTGCCGACGTGCTGGACGGGGTAGGCGGCAAGGATCGCATCGCCGGGTTCCGGCCCGAGCACGTCGACCTCGCGAACGGCCGGCCGGAGGGCGTGGCTTTCGAAGCCCGCGTCGAGGTCGTGGAGTACCTGGGCGACGAGCAGCTCGTGCATCTGACGCGCAAGGACACTGCGATCCAGGCGAAGCTCCCCGTCGAGGCGCAGGTTGGGGCGGGCCAGGACCTCAAACTCACCGTTCCGCGCGACAAGCTGTTGCTCTTCGACGCCCAGACCGAACAGCGCGTCCCGAACTAGAGCCGGCGGAGCACGCTCAGCAAAGTTGTTCCCTTTTTTTTTGGTCGCAGCTCGTTCCCGGCGACCGGGATCAGAATGGGCTGTTTCGTCCTCCGGGTCGGTCGAGCCATGTAGCTGTGCCGGTTGCGCCGGGTTGTGGAGTGGCTCACTCGGCTGGTCCGTTTTCGCAGGAATGGGCTGTAGCGTCCCGACGAACGCACGGCTCGCCGGAGGACATCCTCG
>CATPAS010000099.1 GCA_955652075.1 uncultured Gaiellaceae bacterium
CGTAGATGGTGATCAGCAGCCCGACGTCATAGTCGCCGGGCAGCGCCGCCGTCGCGATCGTGCCGTAGATCGCACCTGTGAAGCCCGCAACCGCGGCGCCGAAGACGAAGGCGAGCAGCTTGAGCCGGTTCACCGGGATGCTCATCACCTCGGCGGCCAGGGGATCCTCACGGAGCGCGCGCCAGGCACGTCCCGTCCTCGATTCGTTCACGAAAGCGAGCAGCACCAGGATGAGCGCGACCGAGATCAGCAGGAGGTAGTACTGCTTCGTCGTCGAGTCGACCTTGAAGCCGAAGAAGTTGAACGGGTCGATGTTCGCGATCCCGTTCGAGCCGCCCGTCAGATCGACGTGGCCGAAGAAGGGAAAATTGATTCGGTTGGCGTTGTTGACGAAGATGACGAACGCCTGGCCGAAGAACAGCGTCAGGATCGCGAGGTAATCGCCGAAGAGCCGGCGAGACGGCAGTCCGACGAGAAGGCCGACCACGGCCGTGAAAACGACCACCACCGGGATCGCCGCCTCTGCCTGCCAGTGATTGCCGAACTGCGGCGAGGCGAGGATTGCGTACATGTACGCGCCGCAGCCGAAGAAAGCGACGTAGCCGAGATCGAGAAGCCCGGCGAAGCCGACGACGATGTTGAGGCCGAGCGCGAGCAGCCCATAGACGAGCGTGAACAGTCCGTACCGGAACACGTTTCCCTCGGTCGTGATGAACGGGAAGAGTGCGGCCGGGCCCGCGAACACCAACACCCGCGCCGCCGCGGGCAGCCGTTCCCACCTCTGCAGGACGGCGCCTCTCAGCCCGGTGTAGCGCTCCCGCTTTCCCTCGACGCTTGCGACCCACTCGTCGACGCCGATCCTCGGGGTGTCCGGAGGCTGCTCCATCACACCTTGTTGATCGCGGCCCTGCCGAACAGTCCGCTGGGTCGAATGAGGATCACGAGGATGAGCAGCGCGAAGACGTAGAGGTTCTGGAACGTCGAGCCCTGCGGGAGGTAGCCGGTGGCATACGACTCCGCGAGGCCCACGATCAGACCGCCGGCCATCGCACCGGGGATGCTCCCGATGCCGCCGATCACCGCTGCAGTGAAGCCCTTGAGGCCTGCGATGAAGCCCATGAAGTGGTAGATCTGGCCGAACACGAGGGCGAACATCACGCCCGCCGCGCCGGCAAGAGCCGACCCGATGAAGAACGTCACTGAGATGACGCGGTCGACGTCGATCCCCATCATCGACGCCGCTTCCCGGTCGAACGAGGTCGAGCGCATCGCCTTGCCGAGGCGTGAGCGCGCGATGAAGATGGTGAGCGCGATCATCAAGGCGATCGCCGCGACGACCGTCAGAAGTTGCGGAACCGAGAAGAAGAGCTGGCCGATGTGGTACGTCTTCACGCCGATCAGGGCGAACGTGTTGTAGTCCCTGAAGCTCGCGCCGAAGACCAGCAGAGCGCTGTTCTGCAGGAAGATGGACACTCCGAGGGCGCTGATCAGCGGTGCGATCCGCGGGGCGTTCCTGAGCGGCCTATAGGCAAAGCGCTCGATGGCGACGCCGAGCACGCCGCAGCCGAGCATCGCGACGACGAACATCAACAAGAGAACCACGGCACCGGTGAACGTGGGGTTCACCGGGCCACCCAGGGCATGCAGCGCATACCAGCCGAGGAAGGCGCCGATCATGTAGACGTCGCCGTGGGCGAAGTTCAGAAGCTTGAGGATCCCATAGACCAGCGAGTAGCCGAGCGCGATGAGCGCGTACAGGCTGCCGAGCGTCAGCCCGCTGACCGTCAGGTCGAAGAACAGGCTCCAGTTCACGGGGGAAAATGTCTCACAGACGAGTACGGCCCGTCAGGAGACGGGCCGCACTTCGACGTCGATCAGCTCTCCCTCTAGCCGGCGATCGGGAGAAACACGTTCCCGTTCGACTTGTAGAGGCCGAACTTGTGCAGCGTGGACAAATCGCCGTTGCCATTGAAGCGAATCGTAACGCCGACCAGCGACTGTGCTGCGGGAATGTTGGTCGACTTGATCGCCGCGCGGACTGCCGCCCGCGTGGTCGAGCCCTTCTTGCAAGCGCGGTTGATGGCGGTCGCGGCCACCTGCGTGGCTGCGTACGTCGGAGAGCCGAAGTACTCGCCGTCCCCGCCGTGCCCCTTCCGGAAGCCCGCGATGATCTTGGACTTCGGATTCAACGGGAAGTTCGAGTCGTAGACGTGCGACCCGACACTGGCGAACGACGAATCGAACAGGCCGTCCGATCCCATCAGCTTGATGCTGCCCTTACCGGCGGCCTTCATCTGGTTACCGAACGCCTGACCCTTCGGCGGCAGCTGCCAGGGGAGGTAGACGATCTGCGTGTCGCGCGGGATCTTGGCAATCAGCGACGAGAAGTCCGACTGCTGTTGGCTGACACCGTCACGCGCGACGGTTGCTCCCGCCGACTTCAGCACTCCCTGGACCGTGTCGGCCAGGCCCGTGCTGTAGGTCTCCTGATCGTCGATGATGTAGACGCGCGTGTACTTCAGCTTCTTCAGGATGAAGTTCGCCACTGTCGGGCCCTGGATTGCGTCCGGTGGGACGGTGCGGAACATGTAGCCCGTGCGCGTTCCGTCCGTCGTGAGCGATGTCCTAGTCGATGAACCGGAGATCCACGCAAGGCCACCGTCCTTCAGTGACTTGGTCACGCCGACGATCTCGTTGCTGCCGGCGGGTCCGACGACTGCGAGAACGTTCGGGGTTCCCGCGAGTGCCTGCGCGCCCTTCAACGCCTCGGCAGTCCCCGTCGGGGCACCCAGCATCGTGTCCTCGGTCTGGAGCCTGAACTTCGTCTTGTGCGTCTTGTTGTACGTTGCGACGTAGTACTGAGCCCAGTGCACCTGCTGGATGCCGATCGACGCGGCTGGGCCGGTCACTGGAGCCATGAATCCGATCGTGCGTGTGGTGCCGCACTTGACCAGCGCGGCGTCACTGCCCGATCGTGCCGCCGGTGCGGCAGCCCGTTCGGGGGTCGCGTAAGCAGCTGCCACGATCGCGAGTGCGGCTCCAAGCGCCAGCAAGCTCGCAACCGTAGTTGCCCTTCTACTCCTCATTCGGTCTCCTCCTTGATAAGTACCCCGGTCCTCTCCTCTTGTGACGCCTTTCGAGCCTACTTGTTGTCCTGATACGTCCGGTTGGCCGGACTACCGGACGGATGGAAGACCCCCAGGATGTGCATCGGACCGTCCCCGGAGTTCTCGATGCAGTGCACTTCGTCGGGCGGCAGGTGGAAGCACGAGCCCGCTCGCAGCGGGAAGGAGCGGCCGCCGACGTGGGCGTGCCCCTCTCCCGCGACGATGTAGCCCACCTCGTCGTAGGAGTGGCTGTGGAAAGGCGCCTTGCTCGGCTGGACGATTCCCATGAACTGCGTCACGTCGAAGCAGCCCGCGTCCTCGTTGACGAGATACCGGAAGCTCCGCTCGATCGAGGCCTCGAGCTCGGGCTGGTCGTCGAAGCGGACCGTCACCTTGCGCTCGCCGGTTGCCGCCGCCCGGTCCTCAGGGGCGAGGACCGAGAGCACATGCAGGTCGTCAGGGCCCGTGCTCTCGACCGCATAGGTCTCTCCGGGAGCGAGATAGACGCCCATGTTGGGCTCGAGCTCATGCGTGCGCCCGTCCAGCTCGAGCCGTCCTCGGCCGGCGACGATGTACAGGACCTCCTGCTGCCCGTCGAGCGTCCTCTCGGCCGACCGGCCCGTTCCGAAGCGAATCAGCCGCTGCTCCAGCCGCTCGCAGCCGTTGGCGGCGTCGAAGGCGACACTGACCGC
>CATPAS010000100.1 GCA_955652075.1 uncultured Gaiellaceae bacterium
CTGATCACGAGCTACCACGAAGTCCCATACGACCTCTCCTCGGTCGGAGGCCCCAAGGATGGCCAAGTCGTCGACGGGGTCGCGCAAGAGATCGACCTCGCAACCGGACACGTCCTCTTGGAATGGCACAGCCTCGACCACGTCCCGCTCTCCGACAGCTACCTGCCGCTGCAGTCGCCGTACGACTACTTCCACATCAACGCAGTCACCATCGACAACGATGGCAACCTCTTGATCTCCGGGCGCGGCACCTGGACGGTCTACAAGGTCGACCGCCACAGCGGCCAGATCCTCTGGCGCCTCGGCGGCAAGCGAAGTGACTTCGCACTCGGTCCGGGCGCAGCGTTCACCGGTCAGCACAATCCCGTCGCGGCAGGCGAAAACACGATCCGACTCTTCGACAACGGAAACGACGGCACCACCTCGGTCCGATCCGATTCGCGCGTGATCTGGATCCACCTCGATCCGCAGGCCAAGACGGCGACGCTTTCGAAGGCGATCGAACACTCACAGCATCCATACGCGCAGTCACAGGGAAACGCTCAAGCGCTCACCAACGAGAACACCTTCGTCGGCTGGGGCAGCGACGGGCGAATCTCGGAGTTCGACCCGCAAGGCAACCTGCTCTTCGACGCCAGCGTTCCCGGGGGCAGCTATCGCGGCTACCGCTTCGAGTGGAACGGCCAACCTGACACGCCCCCAATCGCGACCGCACACCGTTCCGGTCGGCGGAGAACGACCGTCCACGCGATCTGGAACGGCGCGACGGCCGTGGCCCGCTGGCGCATCCTCGCAGGCCCCACCGCGGCGAAACTCGTTCCGGCGCGGACCGTTCGCTGGAACGGTCTCGACACCACCGTCAAGATCGTCGGTGTACCCAAAGTCGTCGAGGTCGCCGCTCTCGACGCAGGCGGCAGCTTGATCGGAACGTCGAAGTCCGTTCGTGTCCACTAACGGCCGGATCTCTTTGCTCTTGGCAGTGGCGCGCGGCGTTTCAACTTTTTTGCGGACGACCGGCTCTCAGGTCTGTGTGAAAGACGGATCACTCGTCGAGGTGCGCGGAGGTCTTGGGCCAGGGGCAAGCTGCGGTAGCGTGGTTGGGTGTTCGGCTGCGCTTCCTCTCCGGTGAGCCGTGTGAGGTTGCACTGGCCGGCCCGCAGCTTCGATCTTCATCAGCATCTGACGACGTTGTTTGTCTGTGCGGTCGCGACGGTGTTGTTTACGCGTGCGTTGCTGGCGGCTACAGGGTATCCGCGGGTGGGCGGCTCTTCCTTGCACATTGCGCACGTGTTGTGGGGAGGTCTCTTGTTGTTGGCGGCGTTGATCGCGGCGCTCGCCTTTCTCAGCCCGGCGGCGAAGCCGGTCGCGGCCGTCGTCGGCGGTGTCGGATTGGGTCTGTTCATCGACGAAGTGGGCAAGTTCGTGACCAAGGACGTCAACTACTTCTACCGGCCGGCGATCGCGATCATCTACGTCAGCTTCGTTCTCTTGTTCTTGGTTATTCGCTGGTTGGCTCGCCGCCGCTTCAGCGCCGAGGAAGCGACCCTGATCGGGATCGAGTCGCTGCAGCGGGCCGCTGTCGGCGCGCTTAGCGACGAGCGCCGAGCTCGTGTCCTCGGCCTGCTGACGGAGACCGGCGCCGAGGCGCCCTTGGCGCAGAGCGTGCGAGAGCTCCTCGAGCGCAGCGCCGTCAAGGCGCAAGGGAGCCAGACGTTGACGCGGCGGCTGTCGAGCGGGCTCGCCAGCGTGTGGACCTCGCTAACACGGCACCGCTTGTTCCGCCGCGGCGTCTTCAGCCTGCTGATCGTGGTCGCGGCGATCTCGGCGGCGGAGGTCGCCTGGCTCTTGCGGCACGGACTGGCCCACCTCTCCTTCAGCCAGAAGGCGTTCACGCTGACGACGCTCATCGCCGACGGCGCGCTCCTGATCGGTGCTCTCAGCTTGCGGCGGTCGTTGCTGTCTGCCCTGCATTGGTACGACCACGCAGTGTTGATCGAGATCACCGTCGCGCAGGTGTTCCTCTACACATCCGAACAGCTCGCCGCGACACTGAACCTCGCCGCGCTACTGATCCTTTGGAGCGTGATCCGCTGGGGCATTCACCTCGAGACCGCCCAACAAGTCAAGCGCTCACTCCCCAGCCGATACGCACGGATGCCGGCAGCGCGAGCGCCCGACTAACGACCCTTGCCGGAGTCGTGTGAGTACAAGAACTCGATCGGCGTGGCAGCAGGCAGACCACCGTTTGCGTGCAATCCCGACCCAGCACGACGCGGAGCCGTGCGGTCGGACCGTTCGGCTAACCCACGCGTTGGCGCGCACGGCATCAGGCTAACGGCGGAAGCCGTGTCGCCTTTCCGCCAAAACGCGACAGCGAGGTGCCTCGTCACGACAGATCGAAGTGCCGCGTTGCCCGCCGGTGTGCGAGAGCGCGTTTAGATCGACGAGAGCTGCGGGGGCGGCACCCGCCGTGCGGGGTTCGTGTGCGCGGCGTTCGATTTCATAAACCGCTACTCCATCCCACTGAGCTACGGGGGCGCGAGCACAGGGTAGCCCCGGCCGCCGACAATATTGGTGCGAGAGCGGAGCGCACCGCAAGACGGTGCCGAGGCTTCGCACAAGCACCTCGGCCAAAGCGGGCACGACGGCCCAGCCAACGAACGGGCGGCCGCCTTGCTCGCTCCCATTTCTCAGTGTCGCGTCGACGGTGTCGGCTCGTTCGTCGTAAAGTCCGCGGCGTGGGCGAGCGCGAGGCACTCGACGTCGAGGAGTTCGTTCGGGATAACAAGAACCTGCGCGAACAGCAACGGGCGATCGGCGAGGTTCTGCGTGCGGTCGCGCGTTCGGAAG
>CATPAS010000101.1 GCA_955652075.1 uncultured Gaiellaceae bacterium
GTCTCCGGGCATCGCGACACTGGCTTCACCGAGTGTCCGGGCGCTGCGTTGTATTCCCAACTCGACGCCATCGCGCAGCAGGCTGCGAGTGACGGCCTGCCGAAGCTGTACGCGCCTTCCGTCCAGGGGGCCGTCGGCGGCCAGGTGCGCTTCCGGGCGCGTCTCAGCGAGGCCCTTCCCTGGACGGTGACGGTCGCCGATGCGACAGGCAACGTCGTGGCGAGCGGTACCGGGACAAGTCAGGACATCGACTGGACCTGGGACGCCACGACCGCGGCGCAGGGGTCGTACAGCTGGACTATCTCGGCGGGAGACACCGTGCGGCCTGCCAGCGGGACGATCGGCGCGAAGCCGGTCGCGCTCGCGATCACCTCTGCGACCGCGCTGCCGCGCACGATCACGCCGAACGGCGACGGGCAGACCGACTCGAGCCTGATCTCGTACACGCTCAGTGCTCCGGCAACCGTGACCGCAACGCTCCGTGGCTCCGATGGGCTGGATCTCTCGGTTCTCTTCTCCCAGCAGAAGCGGCCCGGGAAGCAGTCGTTCCGCTTCGCTGCGGCGGGAGTCGCTGATGGGCGTTACGAGATTGTGCTCACCGCAAACGACGGCCGCACGACCGTCACGTCAGTTGTGCCCGTGCTCGTCGACCGGACCGTGCGGGGCTTCACAACCGTGCCGGCCGTCGTCTCACCCAACGGCGACGGTGTCGCCGACCAGCTCACCTTGACATTCGAGCTCACGCGCGCCGCGTCGGTCCGGATCGACATCGCACAGGCCGGGAAGACGCTGGTCTCGGTGTACTCCTCGGACCTGAATGTCGGTCCGCAGACGGTTGCGTGGAGCCCTGCCGGCTTGAAGGACGGGAAGTACGCCGCCGTTCTGACGGCGACGAACGACGTGGGAACCGTCGTTCACACCGCCCTGTTCCGGATCGACACGGTCGCCCCGGTCCTGCGTGCTCTCTCGTTCCGTGGCCTACGGTTCCGGATCAGCGAGCCGGCGACCGTTTTCTTGACCGTGAACGGAAAGCGCATGTCACGCGTCGTGCGACAGGGCGTCTTCTCTTTCCAGGCGGTGGGCCGCGTGCGCAGTGTTCGCATCGTGGCGCAGGATGCGGCCGGAAACGTCAGCCGGACGCTGAAGTACCCGTAGCGACCCACGCGTCGTACGCGCGCTCGAGCTGAAGCAGAATCGCAGCAAGGAGCTGTACACGGTTGACCGGCTCGCCCAGCTCGAGGCGGAGTGACGTCGGCTCGGTCTGCGCGTCCGCCGGGAGCTGGTCGAGGCTCTGGTTGGCATTGACACCGATCCCGAGCACGACGCGCTCCTCACTCGACTCGGCGAGGATTCCGGCCACCTTGCGGCCGCCGATGAGGACGTCGTTCGGAAACTTGATCGCCGGCTCGATCCCCGTCACCTCCAGGATCGCCTGAGCCACCGCACCGCCGGCGACGAGCGAGAGCTCCGGAAGCCTCGCCGCTTCCACCGACGGCAGCAAGAGAACGGAGACGAGCACGCTCGTGCCCGCGGGAGCCTCCCAGCTGCGCCCGAGACGGCCTCGCCCCTCGGTTTGCTCCTCTGCCACCGCGACCGCTCCCTCGGCCCCGTCCTCCGCCAGCATTCGCTGCGTGGAAGGGGTGATCTCGGCGTAGCGGTAGACGTGGCCGAACCGGCCACGGAGGAGGGGTTTCACGGCGCCCTGGGCGAGCGAATCCGCCACGCTCCTACACTAGAGCGAAGAGATGCAACTGCCACGCGCCCGCCGGCGTCAAATCCAGCAGTCCTCCCGTCCGGAAGGGCCCCTTGCCTATGCGCGGCTGAGCGATCCGATCTTGGTGAAAAGAGTGAAAGACGGTGACGCGAGGGCGCTCGAGGCGCTCTGTGAACGGCACGCGCCCCGCGTGGAGAAGCTCGCAGGCCATCTGCTGCGCGATCCCGAGGACGCGCGCGACGCCTCGCAAGAAGCGCTGGCGAAGCTTTGCGTCAAGATCAAGCAGTTCCGGGGCGAGTCGCAGTTCGCGACCTGGCTCCACCGGCTGACGATCAACGCCTGTCGAGACGTGGGCAACAGGCAGCGGGCGCGAGCCTGCGAGCCGCTGCTCGAGGATCGGCGGGCCGCCACCGACGCGGACCCGGCACGAGAAGCAGACCGGGGGGAGCTGCGAGGCGAGCTGAATCGCTGCCTTGCGGAGATCGCACCGGAGCAGGCGCGCGTCGTCGTCCTGAAGGATGCGCTCGGGTTTTCGTTCGAGGAGATCTCGGTCGCGGCGGACATGCCCGTCGGAACGGCGAAGTGCTACGCGCACCGAGGCCGCAGCCGGTTGCGCGAGAAGCTCTCGGACGTCGCGTGACACTGACCAAGACGCCGTTCGGCCGCGAGGCGATCGAGGCGATCCTCCCGCACCGGGAGCCCTTTCTCCTCATCGACGAGGTGCTCGAGCTTCGGCCCGGTGAGGGAGCGGTCGCGCAGAAGACGGTGCGCGCAGACGAGTGGTATCTCAGCGGCCACTTTCCGGGCCGGCCGGTGATGCCGGGCGTGCTGATCGTGGAGGCCCTCGCGCAAACCGGTGCGGTCGCCGTTCTCAGCGAGGACGAAAACCGAGGCAAGCTCGCCCTCTTCGCCGGGATCGACAGCTGCCGGTTCAAGCGGATCGTCGAACCGGGTGACGTGCTCGAGCTGCGTTGTGACCTCGAGCGGGTCCGCGGCCCGATCGGTCGGGGCAAGGCCGAGGCGCGGGTGGACGGCGAGCTTGCGTGCCGCGCGATCTTGACGTTTGCGGTGGAGAGATGATCGGCAAGGCGGAGGGACCGCCGATCTCGATCACCG
The DNA here is from genome assembly GCA_955652075.1 of uncultured Gaiellaceae bacterium. Lineage (GTDB taxonomy): Bacteria > Actinomycetota > Thermoleophilia > Gaiellales > Gaiellaceae > 3-1-20CM-4-69-9. The sequence goes on from CATPAS010000101.1 coordinate 2,831, forward strand.
GCCTCGGCGCGTACGTCCCCGATCGGGTGCTGACAAACGCCGAGCTCTCGACGCTCGTCGACACCTCGGACGAGTGGATCATGGAGCGGACGGGCATCCGTGAGCGGCGGATCGCCGCGCCCGAGCAGGCGCTCACCGACCTCGCCCTCCCCGCTGCCCGGGCGGCGCTCGACCAGGCGGGAGTCGACGCGAAGGACATCGATCTGCTGCTCTGCGCCACCGTGACGCCGGACATGATGTTCCCGACGTCGAGCGCGCTGCTCGCAGACACGCTCGGCGCGACTGACGCCGCGGCCTATGACCTGCTCGCCGGCTGCACCGGCTTCATGTACGCCGTTGCGCAGGCCTACGGAATGATCGCCGCCGGGCTGGCGGAGCGTGCACTGGTCGTCGGAGGGGACGTCCTCTCACGGATCCTCGATTGGAGCGACCGCTCGACGCTGGTGCTCTTCGGTGACGGCGCGGGGGCTGTCGTGCTCGAGAAGGTCGAGGAGCGGGGCTTCCTGGGCTTCGAGCTGGGGGCGGACGGCGGCGGCGGCATCCATCTCTCGCTTCCGGGTAGCGGCTCGCGCAGCATGGAGGCCGCAACCGGAAACGGGTACGTCCACATGAACGGTCGCGAGGTCTTCAAATTCGCCACGCGCGTGCTCGTCTCGTCCGCCCAGGCGGTCCTGGAGCGCTGCGGAGCGTCGGTCGAGGACGTTGACGTCTACATTCCCCACCAGGCGAACGTGCGGATCCTGGATCACGCCGTCCAGAAGCTCGGCATTCCGCGCGAGCGCATGGTGGTTAACGTTGACCGTTACGGCAATACGTCCTCCGGCTCGATCCCGCTGGCTCTGGCGGAAGCTCAGACGGATGGTCGGCTCAAGGAAGGAGACCTCGTGTTGATGACGGGCATGGGAGCAGGGCTCACGTGGGGCTCGGCTCTGATGAAGTGGACGCAATGAAGTCGGGTCTGGTCGCGTTCTGCTTTCCCGGACAGGGATCGCTCGAGGTCGGAATGGGCCGCGAGATCGCGGCGGCCGTCCCCGAGGCTCTGGACGTCTTCGAGCGCAGCAGCGTGGCCTCCGGGCTCGACCTGCAGCATCTTTGCTTCGAGGGGCCGGAGGCGGACCTCGTCGAGACGGAGGTGCAGCAGCCGGCTCTGGTCGCGACGAGCCTCGCGGTGTGCGCGGCGGTCAGGGCGCGCGGAATCAAGCCGGACTTCGTCGTCGGCCACTCGGTCGGCGAGTTCGCCGCGCTGGCGGCGGCCGGGGCGCTTCGGGTCGAAGAGGCCGTCGCGCTCGTGCGCGAGCGCGGGCTTGCAATGGCGGAAGCTGCACGCAAGCATCCGGGCTCCATGGCCGCGATCCTCGGCCTCGACGACGAAGTCGTGGAGCGCATCTGCCGGCGCATCCTCAACGTGTGGCCGGCGAACTACAACTGTCCCGGACAGATCGTCGTCTCCGGCGAGAACCCAGCCGTCGACGAGGCCTGCGCGGCTGCCGAAGAGGCAGGCGCCCGGCGCGCCGTCAAGCTGCGCGTGTCCGGCGCGTTCCACAGCCCGCTCGTCGCCCGAGCAGCCGATCGTCTCCGGCCTGCGCTCGAGAAGGTGTGGTTCGTCGAGCCCACTGCGCCTTTCATGTCCACGGTGACCGCGCGCATCGAGTCGGCGAAGAGGATGGCCCCGTTGCTCGTGGAGCAGCTCACTGCGCCCGTGCGCTTCACCCACGCGGGGCAGGCTCTGATCAGGGAGGGCGTGCAGACCTTCGTCGAGGTTGGACCGGGCAACGTCCTGTCAGGGCTCATCAAACGAATCGACCGCAGCGTGAAGACGATCTCGGTCTCGACGCCGGAAGAGGTCGACAGGCTCGAGGAGACGCTCCTCTCTGCCTGACGCCTTCGCGTCGCTGGAAGGGAAGACCGCTCTCGTCACGGGCGGTTCGCGGGGCATCGGGCGTTCGATCGCTCTCGAGCTCGCACGTGCCGGAGCGGACGTCACGCTCAGCTATCGCTCGGGCAAGGACGAGGCGCAAGAGGTGGCCCGGGAGGCAGGCGCACGTGCGGTCGAGGCAGACGTCACCGACCCCGAACAGGCGAAGGCCCTGGTCGACGCCGCTGGGGACATCGACATCCTCGTCAACAACGCCGGCCTGACCCGCGACGGTCTGATCGCCCGCATGTCGGACGAGGACTGGCGCATCGTGATCGAGACGAACCTGGGTGGGGTCTTCCACACGTGCCGGGCCGCGGCGCGCGGGATGATGAAGCGCCGCGCCGGCTCGATCGTGAACATCTCCAGCATTGTCGGGGTGCACGGGAATCCCGGTCAGACGAA
>CATPAS010000102.1 GCA_955652075.1 uncultured Gaiellaceae bacterium
ATGCGGTGCAGGTCGTGCGCGAACATGCGCAGGAGAAGGCGCGCTCCGTCGCCGACATCCCGGAAGACAGGCCGGTTCTCGGCGTCGACACGGCGGTCGTGCTCGAAGGGCGGATCTTCGGCAAGCCGGCGAATGCCTCCGAGGCCGAGCAGATGCTCGAGGAGCTCGGTGGCAAGACACACGTCGTGGTTTCCGGGCTCTGCCTGCTGACGCCCGGCTGGGAAGATGTCGAGCACGAGGCGACGCGGGTGACTTTCCGAGAATTGACCCCGCGCGAGCTCGGTACGTACATCGCCATCGGGGAGTGGGAGGGGCGCGCCGGGGGCTATGCGATCCAGGGCCGGGGCGCCGCGCTCGTCCGCTGCGTCGAAGGCGATTATCTGAACGTCGTCGGGCTGCCCGCCGCGCTTCTGGTCAGATTGCTCGCGGAGCGATTCGCCGGGGTCTACGGGTTCGGTTGAGCCGTTGTGATCTAGACTCGAACGACCCATGGGGCTCTTCGACAATCTGGGTGGCTTCGGCGGCCGCGACATGGCCGTCGACCTCGGCACGGCGAACACGCTCGTGTACGTCCGCGGCCGTGGGATCGTCCTTTCCGAGCCTTCCGTCGTCGCCATCGACCAGCGAACGGGCGAGGTGCACGCTGTCGGCGTCGAGGCGAAGCGGATGCTCGGGCGCACGCCGGGGACGATCTCCGCGATTCGCCCACTGAAGGACGGTGTGATCGCCGACTTCGATGTGACCGAACAGATGCTGCGTCACTTCATCCAGAAGGTGCATCAGCATCGCTTCGCCCACCCGCGTGTCGTCGTGTGTGTTCCGTCCGGCGTCACCGGTGTCGAGAAGCGAGCGGTCGAGGAAGCAACGCTGAGCGCGGGCGCACGTCAGGCGTACCTGATCGAGGAGCCGATGGCCGCTGCGATCGGCGCCGGCCTTCCCGTCGCAGAACCGACGGGGAACATGATCGTCGACGTCGGTGGCGGCACCACCGAGGTCGCGGTGATCTCGCTCGGCGGGATCGTCGTCTCGCAGTCGCTCCGCGTCGGTGGCGACGAGATGGACGAGGCGATCATCAACCACATCAAGCGCGACTACAAACTGTTGATCGGCCAGCAGACTGCGGAGGAGATAAAGCTTGAGATTGGCTCCGCCTACGACATGCGCGAGGAGCTGCAGGCGGAGGTCCGTGGACGCGACATGCTGACCGGCCTGCCCAAGACCGTCGTCCTGAGCTCGGAGGAGGTCAGGCGGGCCCTCGACGAGCCGGTGCAGCAGATCATCGAGGCGATCAAGTCGACCCTCGACAAGACCCCTCCGGAGTTGGCGGCGGACATCATGGACCGGGGGATCGTCATGGCCGGAGGTGGGGCGCTCCTGACCAACTTCGACGAGCGGCTCCGCCACGAGACCCAGATGCCGGTCCACCTGGCCGAAAGCCCGCTCACCTGTGTCGCAGTGGGATCCGGGCGCAGTCTCGAGGAGTTCGAGGCGATCCACAGGAGCGCCAAAGCCCGTCGGAACAACCACCGGCGTTAGCTCCCGCTAACCTAGAACTCTCTCGTGCCTCGCAACCGCAGTGTCAGCGCGGTCCTGGGCTCGTCCGTACCGAGACCGAGACCCCAGCCGTTTCCCTCCCGCAACCGGTCGACGCTCAGGCGCCGGGCCGTGGTCGGAGTCCTCGTGCTGCTCTCCCTCGTTCTGATCACGATCTCGTTCCGTGCAGGGTCGGGCGGGGCGCTCCACCGTGTGGAGGGCGCCGGAGCGACGGTGCTCCGCCCCTTCGAGGTGGCCGCCGAGCGCGTCGCGCGGCCGTTCCGGGACGTCTACGGCTACTTCGCAGGTCTCGTCCATGTGAAGCGCGAGAACTCGCGGCTCAAGCAGCAGCTGAACGAGCTCCGTCAGACGGAGCTGCAAGGTCAGTCCGCAATCGAGCAGAACCGTGTTCTCCGCGCCGAGCTGAAGTTCATCGACAGCCCGCGCTTTCCGGCCGACTACGCGCCCGTGAACACACGGATCATCTCGTGGGCGAGCGAGTTCGAACAGGAGGTCGTGATCGCCGCCGGCTCCGATAGCGGCATCAAGCAGGACACGCCGATCGTCACGCGCGACGGACTGGTGGGTCGCGTGACGGACGTCACCGGCAGCGCGGCGCAGGTGACGCTGCTGACCGACGAGAACAGCGCCGTGCCGGCGCGCGACCAGACGACGAGGGCGACCGGGCTCATCCGTCACGGCCAGAGCCAAGGGTCCCTTCTGCTCGACTTCGTCCCCAAGGAGGCGAACGTGCAGAAGGGCGACGTCATCGTCACCGCAGGCACGCAATCGAAGCAGTACCCGTCGCTGTTCCCCGGAGGCATTCCGATCGGCTTGGTGACGAGCGTCGGCCAGACCGACACCGCTCTGTACAAGCAGATCCAGATCCAACCCTACGTCGACTTCTCCGCGCTCGATGCGGTAACCGCGCTGATCACGCACAAGCGAACGCCAAGGGCGCCCTGATGACCGCTGACGCGGCGAAGGCCGCCGGACTGCTGTTCCTCGTCGTCGTGATTCAACTGTCGGTGATGGCGAACGTCGACATCCTCGGCGGCCATCCCAACCTCTTGCTCGTCACGCTCGTCTGCGTATCGCTCCTTCGCGGCGCGGTCTTCGGCGCGGTCGCCGGGTTCAGTGTCGGGCTGCTCGCCGACACGGGTGTGTTCGGGACGCTCGGTTTCACCGCGCTTCTGCTGACGCTCGCGGGCTATTGGACCGGCCGTTACGGTGAGACGACGGGACGTGACCGCGCGCATGCACCGATGCTGTCGATCGCGGTCATCACCGTCCTCTATCAGATCTCCGCGCTCGTGCTGCGCTACATGCTCGGTGAGCCGGCGCCTGCCCACCACATCTTTGCTGCGCTCAGCCCGACGGTGCTGCTCAATCTGATTCTGACCGTTCCCGTCTACGCGCTCACGCGACGGCTGCTGCGCCCCCGCGAATGGGTGACACGAGAGGTGCGCCTCCTTGGCTAAGCGGAACCTCTCGCGGCGCTTCCTTCCGCCCGACCCTCACGTTGCGGAGCCGTACCGGCTCACGCCGAAGCTCGCCTTGCGAGTGGGGATTCTCGGCATGCTCGCTCTCGCAGTCTTCGCGACGCTTCTTCTTCGCCTGTGGTCGCTGCAAATCCTGAACGGCGAGCAGCTTCTCCGCGCCGCGCAGAACAATCAGCGCCGAGACATCCGTGTGCAAGCTCCGCGCGGTCCGATCCTGGATCGCAACGGGAATGTGCTCGTGACGAATGTCCCCGGCCGCGCCGTCCAGATCTGGTCGTCCGACCTTCCGAAGCTGCGCGGCGTGCGCCTGCGCGAGATCCGTGCGCTCGCCCGGGTCCTCGGAGTCCCCGCCAACCAGATCGGCGCGGCGATCAGGCGCCATCGCCACGACCCGCTGACCCCGATCAAGATCAAGAACAACGCGAGCCGGGCCCAGGTGTTTTACCTGGATGAGAGGGCCGAGGACTTTCGGGGCGTCCAGATCGTCCCGGCCTACCTCCGCTACTACCCCTATCGAGAGCTTGGCGCTCATGTCCTCGGCTACGTCAGCGAGATCTCGAAGGAGCAGGTCCAGGCTCTGAGTAGCCAGGGATACAGAGGCGGGGACACGATCGGGCAGACCGGGATCGAGTCGTATTACGACAAGTACCTGCGGGGGACCGCCGGCCTGTCGCAGTTGCGCGTCGACTCGCTCGGCAGGCCGATCAGCCTCGTCGTGCCGAAGGTTCCCTCGCATCCGGGCAACGCGGTCCGCCTGACGCTCGACGTGAAGCTGCAGAGAGCCGCGGAGGAAGCGCTGCGGTACGGCATCGACCGTGCGCGCAACTCTGGGTGCTACGGCTGCTGGAACTCGAACGGCGGCGCGATCGTCGCGCTGGACCCTCGGGACGGCTCGATTCGCGCGCTCGCCTCGTTCCCGACGTTTCGGCCTTCGCTCTACGTTGGCCGCGTGCGCCAGCGGGCGCTCGACGCCGCCGGTCTCACCGCGCGCACGGCGCAGGCGATGAACTACCCGGCGCTCGACCGCGGGATCAACGCGGCGTATCCGCCGGGCTCGACGTTCAAGCCGGTGACCGCGATCGCGGCGATGCAGGAGCACATCCTGCAACCGTTCGAGTCGCTGGCCTGCACCGGTTCGTACAAGAAGAACGGTCAGGTCTTCAAGAACTGGGATCCGTTCGTCAACGAGGCGATGACCCTGCCGACCGCGCTCGCGAGGTCATGCGACACGTACTTCTACCAAGTCGGCTATCGCTTCTACGGGATGCCGTCCGACCGCGGGCCCAGGCTCCAGGCGTGGGCGAGCCGGTTCGGCTTCGGCCAGAAGACCGGCATCGATCTCGGCTCGGAGCGCAGCGGCCTGCTGCCCACGCCCGACTGGCGCAAGAAGACGTATACGAAGAAGACCGACCCAGGCCACTGGCAGATCGACAGCCTCTGGAAGCCCGGCGACTCGATCCAGCTCGCGATCGGGCAGAAGGATCTGCTCGTGACGCCGATGCAGATGGCGCGCTTCTACGCCATGGTCGCGAACGGTGGCAAGCTCGTGACGCCGCACATCCTGCTCGACGTCGAGCAGCCTTCCTCGAACCACAGTCCGGGCCGGGCCGTGCCGACGCCACCGGCAGCCGCGCCCGAACCGACCAACGTCGACGCCCAGGCGCTCGCGGTCGTCCGTCAGGGCCTGTATCAGGCAACGCACGACACCCTCGGAACCTCGAGCTCCATCTTCGGCAGCTTTCCGATCTCGATCTCCGGCAAGACCGGCACCGCCGAGAAGTCGATCGATCCCGGTGACGGCATCGCCCGGATCTTCAACCAGTCGTGGTGGTGCGGCTACGGGCCTTCGGACTCGCCCGACCTCGTCGTCTGCGCACTGATCGAGAACGGGGGCCACGGCGGCGATGCGGCTGCGCCGGCGGCGCTCAAGGTATTCGAGGCGTTCTTCGGCAAGCAGGCGACCGTCACCGGCCCGATCCACAGCGACTGATGGTCGACTACGTCTCCAACTCCCGTGCAGCAGCCCGCGCCCGCCGGCGCGAGGCGGCGGAGGTCGCGTCGCTCGTCCGGCGCCTCGACTGGATTCTCATCGGCAGCGTCGCGGCGCTCGTTGGTTATGGGCTCTGGGCAATCGCCGGGATCACGCAGCGCGATGTCACGGGAGACCCGCGCTACTACCTGACGCGCCAGTCGGTCTATGTCGTGATCGGGGTCCTCGGGCTGCTGGTCGCGACGCTCATCGATCCGGACCTCTACCGGACTCGATGGCGTTTGATCTTCGGCGGCACCGCGTTCGTGATCCTGATCGTCTACTTCCAGGGCGCGGCCATTCGAGGCTCCAAGCGCTGGCTGGATCTGGGCTTCTTCCGCTTCCAGCCTTCCGAGTTCGGCAAGGTGCTCTTCGTGCTCGCGATCGCGGGCTTTCTGGCCGAGCGGTCGCGTCGGCTGCACGAGGTTCGCACGACTCTGACCGCGCTCGGGCTGGCGTCCGCCCCGATCTTCCTCGTCTTCCTGCAGCCGGACTTCGGCACTGCACTGGTGTACTGCGCTGCCGTCGGGGCTGTGCTCTTCGTCGCAGGTAGCCCCTGGACCCACATTGCGGCTATCGGGGCAGGAGCGGTGACGCTCGCGGTCCTCGTGCTCGGCGTTCTTCCTGCGGCCGGCATCCCGATCCTCAAGGGCTACCAGCAGCAGCGGTTCACGAGCTTCCTCAATCCGTCGCAGGACCCGGGCGGGACGACCTACAACATCACCCAGTCCAAGAACGCCATCGGCGCCGGACAGCTGCGCGGCCGAGGCGTCGACAATGCGACGCAGACCACGCTCAACTTCCTGCCCGAGCATCACACCGACTTCGTCTTCGCATCGCTCGCCGAGGAGCGCGGGTTCGTCGGCGCTGCGTTCCTCCTGATGCTCTACCTGCTCGTGGTCTGGCGCGGCTTACGCATCGTGACGCTCGCGCGCGAGCAGTTTTCGGCGATCGTCGCGGGCGGGCTCGTGTTCGCCTTGCTCTTCCAGATCTTCGTGAACGTCGGCATGACCATGGGCATCGCTCCGATCACCGGCATCCCGCTCCCGTTCGTGAGCGTCGGCGGCTCGTCGATGATCGCGAACCTGATCGCGATCGGGATCCTGCTCTCGATCTCGGTGCGCGCCCGTGTGCGCCGGTAAAGCTCAGGCCGCCTCGGCCGCAGGCCTCAGCTTGCCCCGGCGCGTCTTGATCGCCCGCAGTCGCTGGGAGAGCCGGGCCCAGGCCCAGGGCTCGACCTCCTTGTAGCGGACGGCGGACTGGCCTCGAGTCGCTTCCAGGTACTCGAACCAGGCATCCGCTTCCTCGATCAGGAGCAGCTCGTGCGCTTCCCATGGCCCGGTCACCTGATGTTCACCTCCTTGACGCTTATGGCCGCAAACCCTAGGTCCTGGACCGGACAGCAGGCCCAGCAGGGCCGGTTGGTACCCTGTGAGCAGATGTTTTCCATCGCCCACAACCTGCCGCGCACGCTCCGCGCCGCCGTTCTAGCCGGCGTTGCTGCAGCGCGCGCGCACGAAGGAGATTTTTCTTGCGCTGGTTTCGATCCAGAAAGTCCGAGGAGAAGGCGCCCAGCGAGGCCGCCGCTCCAGAAGCACCTGAACCTCTAGGCACCGACCCCGCCGACGAAGCGGGACAATCGAGCAGCACCAGGCCGAGACGTCGTCGCGGTAGCCGCGGCGGCCGAGGCCGCAGCCGAAAGACCGGTACGGCCGAGGCCGCGACCGAGGCCCCACAGCCGCAGGCGAAGACGGCGACGAGAGCGCCGAAGACCGAGCGGAAGCCCGCCGGGCCACGGCGTGAGCGCGAGCGCGCGCCCCAGCGCCGCCGGCGCGAGCCCCCGCGCCGGGCACCGCTTCCGCAGGCGAAGCGCGAGCTGCTCGTGTCCGTCGACGTCGGCGAGCAACGAGTCGCCGTTTTGGAGGACGATCGGGTCGCGGAGGTCTACCTCGAGCGTCCCGAACGCCGGTCGATCGCGGGCAACATCTACCTCGGGACCGTGGACAACGTCTTGCCGGGAATGGAGGCCGCGTTCATCGAGATCGGCCTCGAGAAGAACGGCTTCCTCTACGTGGACGAAATCGTCACGCCGGAGCTCGAAGGCAAGGCACGGCACGGCAAGAAGATCCAGGACCTGATCAGCCGCGGCCAGACGATCATGGTGCAGGCCGTCAAGGACCCCATGAAGACGAAGGGCGCGCGGCTCACGACGGAGATCTCGCTGCCCGGCCGCTTCGTCGTCTATCAGCCGAACGGCGACGGATTCGGCGTCTCGCGGCGCCTCGACGACGACGAACGCTCGCGCCTCAAGGACGTGCTCAAAGCCCTCGATCTCAAAGGCGGCGGCGTCATCGTTCGCACCGCCGCAGAGGGTGCGTCCGCCGAGGACATCGAGCGCGACCTCCTCTTCCTGCAGAAGCTGTGGAAGTCGATCGACGTGCGCGCCAACAAGTCGCAGCCCCCGACGCTGCTCTACCAGGAGGCCGAGCTGCCGCTTCGCGTCACGCGCGACCTCTTCACCGAAAACTTCGAGCGCGCACTGGTGGACGAGGATCGAGCCTACAAGCGCATCGTCGGCTATCTGAAGAAGACATCGCCGCACATGGTCGAACGCGTGGTGCGGTACAAGGACAAGCCGCCGCTGATGGAGGCCTACGGCGTCGATGCGGAGATCAAGTCGACGCTGAGCCGCCGCGTGGATCTGCCGTCCGGTGGCTACCTCATCTTCGACTACGCCGAGGCGTTCACCGTCATCGACGTCAACACGGGTCGCTTCGTCGGTTCCCGTTCGAAATCGTCGGGTGCGCGGCTCGAGGACACGATCACGAAGAACAACCTCGAAGCGGTGAAGGAAGTCGTACGCCAGCTGCGCCTGCGTGACATCGGCGGCATCATCGTCATCGACTTCATCGACATGGCGAACCCGAAGAACCGTGCAGCCGTCGAAGCCGCTCTCCGCACGGAGCTCGAACGCGACCGGACGAAGACGTACGTGGTCGAGATCTCGCCCCTCGGCCTCGTCGAGATGACGCGCCAGAACGTCACCGACGGCCCTCGCGAGATCATGACGAAGAAGTGCCCGACCTGCGGGGGTGACGGCATCGTCCTGTCGGAGACTTCTGCGGCGGTCGAGATCGAGCGCCGCTTGCGTGCGCTCGCCGGCGCGTCACGCCACCAGGCCTACCGCGTCGAGGTCGCCGCGAAGGTCGCCTCCATCCTCATCGGGCCGGGAGCCTCTCGTCTGCAGGAGCTCGAGAAGCAGACGCGGCGCCGTTTCTACCTGCGGCCCAAGGAGGACACGCATCTCGATCACTTCCTCGTGCTCGCCGAAGGGAAGCGCGAGGACCTCGCGCCGACCGCGCCGGTCGCCGAGGGCGCCAAGATCGAGCTGAAGCTCGTCGAAGTCGGGCTCCACGACGCCAACGCGGGCGTCGGGAAGCTCGACGGGCTGGACGTCTGCGTCGCGAATGCGGCGAAGCAGGTCGGCAAGAAGGTCGACGTGCAAGTCGAGCGCGTGCTCGACGACGCCGCCTACGCCACACTGGTGAGCCGGGCGGCCGCCGTTGACGAGCCGATCACCGCCGAGAGCGAGGCGGAAAAGCCCACACGCCGCGCCGCGGCTTCGGCGACCGCGGCCAAGACGGCGGAGCTCGACGATCCAGAGCTCGACGAGGAGGGGGACGAAGCAGACGAGCCCGAGATGGACGAGCCTGAGGCAGACGACCTCGATGCGGACGAGCCCGACGTGGAGGCCGGGACGGCGGTGAACGGAACGATCGAGGCAGCCGCTCCGAAGAAGAAGACCCGCCGAGGCTCACGCGGAGGTCGCGGCCGCAAGAAGAAGACTGCCGCCGCGCCTCCTGCGTCCGGAAACGGCGCGGGCGAGCCCGCGGACGTTCCGTCGCCCGCTACCGCCAGGATCCACGTACCGGACCCAGACCTGGGTGAGCCCGACGAGTCTCGGGACGAGCCCGCCGGGGACGGCACGGAGCCTCTCAGGCCGAAGAAGAAGACGCGTAGGGGAACCAGGGGCGGGCGGGGCCGCAAGAAGAAGACGGCGTCCGCCGTCGCCACCGCCACGGACGGCA
>CATPAS010000103.1 GCA_955652075.1 uncultured Gaiellaceae bacterium
CTGGCGTATCTGCGGAGCCGGGTCGACAGCGTCTATCCGGGGATGATCGTCCACGGGCTCTTCAACGCGATCGCGCTCACCGTTGCCGTGGCGGGCAAACAACCGGTGGACATTCTCCGCGCGTGCGCTGGGGTCTGGCCTTTGCTGTCGCCCTCCTGATTCTCGTCCCGGCCGCAACGCGGCTACGCCCCTGGTCTCCATTCAGACAACGCCCGCGGCCGGGACAGCCCCCTGCACGTCACCTTGGGTTCGCGGTGTACCGCAAGGTCGGCGGGCTTCGACCCTAGCCCGCTCGGAACCCTCTACGACCCGCTGTACTTCACGGGTGGCTATGCGATCCATGGCAACCCGTCTGTCCCTCCCTATCCGGCCAGCCACGGCTGTGTGCGCGTCCCGATGTGGGTGGCGCCGATGCTGTACCGGACCGTTCCGTACGGCGAGACGGTCTACGTGTACTAGCGTCGCCGCGGTCTGTCTGGCGCTACTCGCCGGTTGCAGCGCCACACCGCGTGACGTTCCGTACACGAACCTCACCCGACAGGCGGGCCCGCTCGAGTTCACACGCATCAGGCGCGAGCTCTTCCGCGACCGCGCCAAGCTGCTCGACGTGCTCGAGAGGAACAATCCGGGACGCCGGATTTCTCTGCCGAGCATCGACTTCGATCGCCGCGAGATCTATCTGGTCGCCGCCGGGCCGCGGTCGAGCAGCGGCTACGAGCTCCAGGTCGTACGAGTGCAGGACCTGGGCGACCACGTCGTCGTCGTGGTTCACGAACGAACGCCGTCTCTGGGCGAGGCGGTGCAGGCTCGTGTTACGTATCCGTTCCTACTGATCGAGCTTCCGCGCAGCGGCAAGCCTGTCAATCTGAAGTGGCCGGGGCGACCATGACCGAGCGAGGGTGAAGGGCTACTCCTCTTCCGGCTCGATCGCGAACTCGTCCGGCGTCACTTCGTCGAGGAACTGCTTGAACTCGGAGACCCTCGACTCGATCTCCTCCTCGGTCACCTCTTCGCCCTCGAACTCGATCGCCGACTCCTCGATCACGTCGTCGGCCGCGAAGATCGGCGCCTCGGCCCGGATTGCGAGCGCGATCGCGTCGGACGGCCGCGAGTCGACCTCGATCTCCGAGCCGTCGAGTTGGACGGTGATCTGCGCATAGAACGTGTTCTCGCGCAGCTCCGTCACCGTGATGCGCGTCACCTGCGCGCCGAGCTGGTCGAGCATGTCGGTCACGAGGTCATGCGTCATCGGCCGCGGCGTGGACGCGCTCTGGAGCTTCATGAGAATCGCGGCGGCCTCCGGGTGGCCGATCCAGATCGGCAGGAACTTGTTTCCCTCGGCAGTCTTGAGCAGCACGATCGGCTGCTTGCCGACGAGATCGAAGCTGACCCCGTAGATCTGCATTTCCTGCATGGCCTCACTCTTGATGGTAGCTCAGGGGTCTTGCGGGGAAACCTCCGCAAGGGGCACGGCGATCACCTCGCCGCTCTCGGGATCCTCGAGCTCGGCACGCCGGTCGGGCACGCTCATCGGCTCGAGCCCACGGAGTAGGTAGGGCACGACCCTGGTAGGTGACGAGGTCTCCGATCTCCATAGCCGCAGCGACGACAGACGCCGTTAGCGGCATCGGCGCACCGGTAACACTGCGGTATCCCTTAGTCGGAGCGTTCTTTCAGGCGCCACTCGGCAACGTCGCGGATGCTGACGATGCCGACCGCACGTTCGGCCGCCACGACCGGAATGTGGCGGAAGCCGCGTTCGATCATCGTCTGCCCCGCTTCCTCGACCGATGCGTCCTCGGTCATGGTCACGGGATCCGCCGTCATCCACTCGCGCACGCGCGCCTCGCTCGAGTGCACCCGGCCCGCAACTGCGCGCATCAGGTCGCGCTCGGTGAAGATCCCGATCAGCCGGCCGAAGTCGGACACGACCACCGCGCCGACGCCCTGGTCGGTCATCTTCTGAGCCGCCTCACCGATCGTGTCCTCCGGCGCGACCGTGAGCACGTCCCTGGTCATCACGTCACCTAGCGTTGCCATGCGGGCGAGCATAAGGAAACACCCCGCTACAATCCACCCTCCCGTGGGCGATTAGCTCAGTTGGTTAGAGCGCCGCTCTGATAAGGCGGAGGTCCGTGGTTCGAATCCACGATCGCCCATTCAACCGCGAAAAGTCCGGCCCCTTCGGGGCCATGATGACTTTTCGCGGGTTTCTGCCCCGAGAAACGTCTTGTGCCGCGCTCGCGCATGTCGAGCGCGGCTGCGGGGGCTGCGTCCAAGGTCTCGCGGTGCGCTCGAGGGCAACCAGTGGCCGTCCCGGACACCGCTACGACCACCGGATCCTCGCCACTGGTTCCGGCGATACGCCGGTGACCTTACGCTCGGACTCAGTGGTCGTCTTACGCCGGCGCTCGACTGCCGATTAGTGAAGAACAGTCGTCCGCTGGAGATAGTCCTCGACCACGAGGAGGAACGTGTCGTCCTCGGCGAGCTCCCTCAGCGTGCCCTTCGTCTCGTCGTCGAGATCCTCGTCGCGCGCCAGCTGAGTCAGGAACCCTTTCATCTCACCGCCCCGTGTCATCGCGGCCATGCGGAGGAAGATCTGCTTCGCCTCGTCGTCCTGAGAGATCGCTTCGAGAGACTCCATGTCGTTTAGCCACACTCCGAGCATGTCACCCGTTCAACGCCTCGCCGGCCGAACGGGATACGCCTACTTCGCGGCTTTCTCCAGCGCTTCGACCAGCTCTTCCAACTCGGTCTCGTCGGCGAATGAGATTTCGAGACGATTCGACGCAATTCGGCTCGAGAAACCGGTAATTCGGTCTGCTGCAGTCTTGGCGCGAGCGACGAGCGCCGGATCGAGCTTCGTCGTCTGACGACGTTGCTTCGTCTTCGCTCCGGCCCAGCGAGCCGCACGCTCCGCAGCTCTGACGGACATCCCCTTCTGGACGATCTTCCGCGCCAGAGCGCGGCGGCCCTCGTGGTCCGGCACCGCCAGCACGGCTCGCGCGTGGCCTTCGGTCAGCTGTCCCCGCTCGACCATCTTCAGCACGTCTTCGGGCAGCTCGAGGAGCCGCACCCGGTTCGACACCGCCGGCTTCGACTTTCCCACGCGCTCCGCGAGCTCGCCGAGTGACAGCCCGAACTCGTCCAGGACCACCGCGAACGCACGCGCTTCCTCGATGGGAGAAAGATCTTCTCGCGCGACGTTCTCGACGAGGCCGAGGAGCAACGTGTCCCGGTCGTCGGCTTCGCGCACGACAGCGGGCACCGTCTTCAACTTCGCGTCGCGTGCCGCTCGCCACCGCCGCTCGCCCGCGATCAGCTCGTAGCCACCGGCGGTGCGCGGACGCACGAGCACCGGCTGCACGACGCCCTGCGCGCGCACCGACTCGGCCAGACCAGCGCCGGCTTCGGAGTCGAAGCGTCGCCGTGGCTGCCGCGGGTTCGGGTGGATCGCATCGACAGGAAGCTCCGCGAGCTCTGTCGCCGTCGCTCCACCCAGGAGAACCTCCAGCCCACGGCCGAGGCCTCTTCGCTCAGGCACGCTGGACAAGCTCCATCGCCACCTTCCAGTAGGCGTCCGCGCCGCGCGAGCGGCGGTCGTACGCGATTGCGGGGAGACCGTGGCTCGGCGCCTCCGCGAGCCGCACCGAGCGCGGGACCGTCTGCGTGAACACCAGCTCGCCGAAATGCTTGCGCACCTC
>CATPAS010000104.1 GCA_955652075.1 uncultured Gaiellaceae bacterium
ACCAAGATGGGTGGCCGCAGTCGAGGGACGTTTCGCCGCCGCACTGGGGAGAGAGGTGGCGAAACAAGCCGATGGTACTCCACTTCGGCACCGTGTTGAGCAGGGGCGGAGGGACTCGAACCCCCGGCCTACGGTTTTGGAGACCGCCGCTCTACCAACTGAGCTACGCCCCTCGGTTCAGCGAGGATTGTAGCCTTGCTGCTTTTTGAAACCTGCCGCTCGTGAGGCAACGGCCCGCTTTGGGCGCGCTGTTCGCCCTTCTGGCTTTCGCGTTCGCGGGCGTTGCCTTTGCGGCCGGCTACGGGGCCGGGGGACAAGCCGCCCGCTGGATCATCGCGTTCGCGGCAGCCGTCCTTGCGGTCTGGCTGGCGTCGATGGCCTTCCGGGCGCTCAGGTAGGCCGAAACACCGCGTATCCTCTTCGCGTGGCCGAGGTCGAAGACACCAAGACTCTCTGGCGCCTGTATTGCATGAACAAGGGCGACAAGGCGCTGCGCGACCGGCTCATCCTGACCTATGCGCCGCTGGTCAAGTATGTCGCCGGGCGGCTCGGCTCCGGTCTCCCCGCGCACGTGGACGAGGGCGACCTCGTCTCCTATGGGCTGCTGGGCCTCATCGGGGCGATCGAGCGCTACGACCCGGAGCGCGACGTCAAGTTCGAGACCTACGCGATCTCGCGGATCAAGGGCTCGATCATCGACGAGCTCCGGTCGCTGGATTGGGTGCCGCGCTCGGTGCGCGCGCGGGCGCGCGACATCGAGCGGGCGATCGCCGAGCTCGAGCGCAAGCTCCATCGCGCACCCAACGACCAGGAGATCTCGGACAAGCTCGGCATCTCGACCGACGAGCTGGAGGAGTCGCTCACCGACATCTCACGCTCCTCGATCGGCGCCCTGGACGAGCTCTGGAGCGTGAACACCGGCGGCGGCGATCAGGTCGCCCTCATCGACACGATCGAAGACCACGATGCGCCGGATCCGCAGGGCTCGCTCTCACAGACCGAGATGAAGGAGGCGATCGGCGAGGCGATCGCACGGCTCCCCGAGCGCGAGAAGCTCGTCGTCACGCTCTACTACTACGAGGAGCTCACGCTGCGGGAGATCGGTGAGGTCCTCGGCGTCACCGAGTCCCGGGTCTCGCAGCTCCACACCAAGGCGATCCTGCGCCTCAAGGCCCGCCTCGCGGGTGCGACCACGCGAGCCTCCCTCGAATCCTGAGCGAGATACGATGCGGCGCTCAAACCGCATCGCACCGAGGAGGTAGTGCTGGCACTCGAGCCGGGGAAGATCCGCAACGTCGCCGTCGTCGGTCACCGCGGCACGGGTAAGACGTCGCTCGTCGAGGCGCTCCTGTTCCAGGCCGGCGCCACGAACCGGCTTGGCACCGTCGAGTCCGGCTCGACGGTCAGCGACTGGGACGACGACGAGCAGCGCCGCCAGATGTCGCTCTCCGCGTCGATCTGCAATCTGGAATGGCAGGGCCGCAAGATCAACCTGATCGACACGCCGGGCGACGCCGGCTTTCAAGGCGACGCCATCGCCGCGCTACGCGTCGTCGAGGGTGCGCTCTTCACGGTGAGCGCCGTGATGGGCGTCGAGGTCCAAACCTTGCGGCACTGGCAGCGTGCCGAGGAGGGAGGGCTCTCGCGGGTCATCGTCGTGAACATGCTCGACCGCGAGCGAGCCGACTTCTACCGCGTCCTCGAGGCGCTTCGCTCCCAGCTGTCCGACAAGTGCGTCGCCGTGCACATCCCGATCGGCGTCGAGCACGAGCTCAAGGGAATCGTCGACCTTCTGCACATGCAGGCGTACATGGATCCGGACGGTCAGCGCGAAGGAGGCCCGGTCGACATCCCCGCCGACGTGCAGGCCGAAGTCCAGACATACAGGGAGAAGCTTCTCGATGCGGTCGTCGAGACCGACGAAGGCCTGATGGAGCGCTACCTCGAGGGCCAGGAGCTCTCGCCCGAGGAGGTCGCGAAGGCCCTGAAGGACGCCGTGACGCGCGGCGAGGTGTTTCCCGTCGCCTGCGCTGTCGCGTCGAAGAACCTCGGCACGACTGCCGTGCTCGACCTCCTCGTCGAGGGCGTGCCCTCGCCCGCACGGAAGGGTGCGCCGATCAGCGTCGACGGTGCAGCCACGGCTGCGTTCGTCTTCAAGACGATCGCGGATCCGTTCGCCGGCCGCATCAACGTCTTCCGCGTGCTCAACGGCACGCTCAAGGGCGACTCGACGATCGTGAACGCGCGCTCGCACGCAAAGGAGCGCGTCGGTCAATTGATGCAGCTGGAGGGCAAGGAGCACGTGCAGGTGCCGGAATTCGGCGAGGGTGACATCGGCGCCGTTGCCAAGCTGAAGGAGACCCAGACCGGCGACGTGCTGATGGACGCGGAACACCAGGTCGAGTTGCCCGAGATCGGCTTTCCGGAGCCGGTGATGAGCTTTGCGGTGACGCCGAAGGCGAAAGGCGACGAGGAGAAGATGGCTGCCGGTCTACGGCGGCTGAGCGAAGAAGACCCGACGATTCAGATGAGGCGCGACCAGCAGACCGGCGAGCAGCTGCTGACCGGGCTGTCTCAGATGCACGTCGAGGTGGCGGTCGACCGGTTGAAGAGCAGGTTCAACGTCGAGGTCGAGCTGCACCAGCCGCGCGTTCCGTATCTGGAGACGATCCGAAAGGAGTCGCGCGCCCAGGGCCGCTACAAGAAGCAGACGGGCGGGCGCGGCCAGTTTGGCGACTGCGTGATCCAGCTCGAGCCGCTCGACGGGCATCAGGGCTACGAGTTCGTGGACAAGATCGTCGGCGGGGTCATCCCCCAGAGCTTCCGCCCTGCGGTCGACAAGGGCATCCAGGAGGCGATGCTGCACGGCGAGCTCGCCGGTGCGCCGGTTCAAGGACTGCGCGTCCTCCTAGTCGACGGCTCGTACCACACCGTCGACTCCTCGGAGATGGCGTTCAAGATCGCGGGCTCGATGGCGTTCAAGTCCGCCTACGAGAAGGCCGACCCCGTGTTGCTCGAGCCGATCATGGAGCTGGAGGTGACCGCTCCCGACGAGGCGGTGGGCGCGGTGAACGGCGATCTCAACTCACGACGCGGCCGCCTGCAGGGTATGGAGCCGCAGGGCGGGATGACCAACATCAAGGCCGAGGTGCCGATGGCGGAGATCCTCACCTACGCGCAGGCGCTCACGTCGATGACCGGCGGGCGCGGTGACTACCACATGCACTTCCTCCGGTATGAGGAAGTCCCGACGCACATCGCGCAGAAGATCATCGAAGAGACCAAGAAAGAGAAGGAAGAGGCGAAGGTCTAGTCCGCCGAAAGTGCACGCACTTTCGGCGGCGGCTTCTAGACCTGCGTCCTCGCGTTAGACGCTCTGCAGCTCTGGCTCTCCCGGCTGCTCGCCGGCGTGCAGCCGCGTGATCAGGTCGGAGACGTCTGCGAGCTCCTGCCCGAGATCGCGCTGATAG
>CATPAS010000105.1 GCA_955652075.1 uncultured Gaiellaceae bacterium
ATCTGCTCGGATCGGCGAGACCTTCAACTTCTACCGCGACGGAACCGGCGCGCGCCTCCTCCGGCAGCGCCTGCACGCCTATCTCGAGCTTCGAGCGGATGCCACCGTCCTGCTCGTCGGCGAAGCGCC
Source organism: uncultured Gaiellaceae bacterium (assembly GCA_955652075.1). Lineage (GTDB taxonomy): Bacteria > Actinomycetota > Thermoleophilia > Gaiellales > Gaiellaceae > 3-1-20CM-4-69-9. Next base: position 130 of record CATPAS010000105.1, read on the forward strand.
CGGCTACCGCGGCGCGCGCGTTTCCGGTCTGCCTTTCACGTCGGAGCGCCAGCTGACCGGCGCCGGGCCGGCGGAGGCAACGGCGACGATCGTCCAGCGCGTCCTCGCGGAGCTCGAGCTGGACGCCCTCTGCTGGAACGTCGTGCCCACGCACCCGGGCACCGAGACCTCGAACCGCAGGCCTACCCGGCCGGAGATCCTCGCTTCACGACCGTTCCTCGATTCGTTGGCGGAGAATCGGCGCCTGATCGCGGTCGGGAGGCTCGCGGCGAGGGTCACGGAGGCTCCGTACGTCCGCCATCCGTCCCATGGCGGGGCGGCCGAATTCCGGGCCGGGCTGCTAGAGTTTTGCGCCGGCGGACGCCTTAGTCCGCCTTTTCCATGAAGACTTACAACGCCAAACCGGGAGAGATCGCACGCCACTGGTACGTGGTTGATGCCGACGGGCAAACGCTCGGCCGGCTCGCGACCCGCATCGCGGACCAGCTGCGCGGCAAGGGCAAGCCCGAATACACCCCGCACGTGGACACCGGCGACTTCGTGATCGTCGTGAACGCCGAGAAGATCCAGGTGACCGGCAACAAGCTCGACCAGAAGCGCTACTACCGGCACTCCGGCTATCCCGGAGGTCTCCGCAGCCGGACGCTGCGCGAGCAGCTCGAGCGCCGGCCCGAAGAGGTTCTGCGCGCCGCGGTGAAGGGCATGCTCCCGAAGAATCGGCTCGCTCGGCAGCAGATCACGAAGCTCAAGATCTACGCGGGGCCCGAGCATCCGCACGGGCCGCAGGCGCCGCAGCCGCTGAAGTGGGAGGACAGATGAGTCAGATCGCGCAGTACCGTGGCACGGGCAAACGGAAGACCTCCGTGGCCCGCGTGATCCTGCGACCCGGCGATGGGAACACCTGGTTCAACGGTCGCACGATCGAGGACTACTTTCCGCGCGCCGCGCATCGCACGTCCGCGCTGGCACCGTTGCAGATCGCAGGAGTGGATGGGACCTTCGACATCCGGGTGCGTGTTCACGGCGGCGGCCCGAGCGGACAGGCAGGCGCCGTCCGCCACGGCATCGCCCGCGCGCTGGTCGAAGCTGATCCCGAGTTGCGTGTCCCGCTCAAGCGGGCCGGCTTCCTGACGCGCGACGCTCGTATCGTCGAGCGCAAGAAGGCGGGCCTGCACAAGGCGCGCAAGGCACCGCAGTTCAGCAAGCGGTAGTGTCGAGGCGATACTTCGGCACGGACGGGGTCCGTGGCGTTGTAGGCAAAGACCTCACCCCGGAGCTTGTCGAACGTCTCGGCCGTGCCGTCACATTGTGGTCCGGTCGCGGCCGCATCTTCGTCGGACGTGACACCCGCGCGTCGGGGCCGGAGCTCGAGGACGCGCTGGCACGCGGGATCGCCTCGGTCGGCGGCAATGCGATCGTCGCGGGCGTGCTCCCGACCCCCGCCGTGGCGCTCTTGACGCTCGACCTCGGGTGCGTCATCACGGCGTCCCACAACCCCCCCGAGTACAACGGCGTGAAGTTCTTCGATCGCGACGGGCAGAAACTGTCCGACGCTCAGGAGGAAGAGATCGAGGCGCTGCTCGACGAGCCGGCGACGGGGGGCGGCGACATCGACGAGGTTGGCGTCGCAACGGACAGCTACCTCGAGCACGTCGTCGAACGATTCGGGTCCGATCTCACCGGCCTGAGGATCGGCGTCGACTGTGCGAACGGCGCGTACTCCGGGCTCGCGCCGCAGGCCTTCACGCAGCTCGGTGCGGAGGTCACGGCGATCGGGGACGAGCCCGACGGGACGAACATCAACGTCGGCTGCGGCGCGACGGACCTGCGCGCGCTGCAGCGCACCGTCACCGAGCTCGGGCTCGACCTCGGCGTCGCCTTCGACGGTGACGGCGACCGCATGCTGGCCGTCGACGGGAACGGCGACGTTGTCGACGGCGATCAGATCGTCTCCGTGCTCGCGCTCGACCGCGATGTCGAGCTGGTCGCGGTGACCGTGATGGCGAACATGGGGTTGCACCGCCTCATGGCCGAGCACGGCGTGCGCGTTGTCACCACCGACGTCGGCGATCGCTACGTTCTCGAGGCGCTGCGCCGCGAAGGAGGCATTCTCGGCGGCGAGCAATCCGGACACCTGATCTGGTTGGACGGACACGTAACTGGAGACGGTCTGGTTGCCGCGCTCCTCCTTTGCGGCGCCTTGCACGGTCGTTCACTCGCGGACGTTGCCGCCGTCATGCCTCGCTTTCCGCAGGCGAAGGAGAATGTCGCCGTCGATCAACATGGGCACCTCAGCCCCGCGATCGAAAAGGAGGTTGCGCGGCTGAACGCCGAGCTCGGCGACAGCGGTCGCGTGCTCGTGCGACCCTCCGGCACGGAACCTGTCATCCGAGTGCTGGCGGAGGCGGAAAGCGGCCCTGAGGCCGAAACCCTCTGTGGTACGATCGCGGCTCTCGTGCGACGAGAGCTCGGCTGACCGTCCCGGCGAAGGGGCGGATGCACAGTCGGGCTTTTGGCGTTTTCGAGAGCCCGTTTCCGAAAAGCCGCCAATCTGCAGCATTTCGATCCACTTCCAAATGAACGAGGTGGCAACTGAGAGGAGCTTCGGGTGTGCGGGATCATCGGGTACGTCGGTAACCGGGCCGCAAAGGAGCTGTTGCTCCACGGTCTCGAGCGCCTTGAGTACCGCGGCTACGACTCGGCCGGCATCGCGCTGCGCGAGAACGGCAGCCTCGAATACGTGCGCGCAGTCGGCAACCTCCAGTTTCTGAAAGACGCCGCCGGCTCGAACGGCTCGAGTTCGAATCAGGGCCTCGGTCACACGCGCTGGGCGACCCACGGCGCCGTCAACGAGCAGAACGCGCACCCGTTGACGGGCTGTGAGGACGGCAGGCTCGCGATCGTGCTGAACGGAATCGTCGAGAACTATCGCGAGCTCAAGGAATCCCTCGAAGCCGGGGGCCATCGCTTCAGCTCGGAGACCGATGCGGAAGTGGTCGTGCACCTCGTCGAGCACAACTACCA
>CATPAS010000106.1 GCA_955652075.1 uncultured Gaiellaceae bacterium
GACGTAGCGCACGTCGCCGAAGTCGCGGAGGAGCTCGCGGACGACCGGCTCGGCCTGACCGCAGTAAGGGCACTGGAAGTCGCCGTACTCGACCAGCGTGACGGGGGCCTCTTCCGGGCCGCGGATGTGGTCGCGTTCGCGATCCACCGGGGAGGCGAGATCGACGAGCACCTCTGACGTTCCCAGCAACGCCCTGAGCCGCAGTCCCTGCGGGAGTAGCGCGGTCGTGCGGAACACGAGCCACGTTGCCAGCGAGGCGCAGAGTGCCGAGCTCAGCACGCCGAGCTTCGCCTCTTCCAGTTGCGAACCGTGGAAGGCGAGGTTCGCGATCAGAAGCGAGACTGTGAAGCCGATGCCGGCGATCGAAGCGCCGCCTGCGAGTGCCGCCCAGCCGACCGGTGGCCGCAGCCGGCCGCCGCTGAGCCTCGTCACGAGCCAGGACGCGCCGAGAATCCCGATCGGCTTACCGGCGAGGTAGCCGAACAGGATCCCGAGCGTGATCGGTGAGGTGAAAGCGCGTCCGAGAAAACCCGCATTGATCGCGATCCCGGCATTCGCGAGCGCGAACAGGGGCACGATCACGTAGCTCGTCCACGGGTGGTAAAGCTGCTGTAATCGCTCGTTCGGCGAGATCGCCGCCTTCAAACCGACTCGCGCCGAACGTGCCAGCTCCGGCGTCGGCTGCTCGCGGAAGCGCCGGAACAGGTCGGTGGCGCGCTCCAGGTTCATGCGCGATGCCGGAGATGCATAGACGATCAGTCCCGTTGCGAGCCCTGCGACGATCGGATCGATGCCCGACTTGTAGAGCGCAAACCAGGTCGCCACCGCGAGTGCGGCGGCGATCGGACCGCGCGGGACGTCGAGGCGGATCGTGACCAGGATCGCCGCGAACAGGCCGACCGCAGCGAGGAGCGGCCAGAGGTCCACGTGATTGGAGTACACCGTCGCGATCACGATCAACGCCACGACGTCGTCGACGACCGCGAACGTGAGCATAAAGGCGCGCAGACGGTCGGGCAGGCGCCGTCCGACCAGCGCGAGCATGCCGAGCGCCAGCGCCGTATCGGTCGACATCGCCACACCCCAACCGTGCGCCGAGCTGCGACCGGAGTTGACGGCCAGGAAGATCGCCACCGGCACGACGATCCCGCCGAGACCGGCCGCGAGCGGCAACGTCACCCTGCGCCGCTCGCGCAGCTCTCCCACGTCGAACTCGCGCCGCGCCTCGAGACCGACGACGAAGAAGAAGAACGCCATCAGCCCGCTGTTGATCCAGTAGCGCAGGTCCGCGGAGATCCCCGCGCCGCCAACCCGGATCGAGAGCACGGTCCGCCAGACACGCTCATACGACGAAGCGTCCGCGTTGATCCACAGCAGCGCCGCAACGCCCGCCGCGAGGAGGATCGCGGCACTTCCTGTTTCCGTGCGCAGGAAGCTGCGCAGCGGCGTCTCCGCGCTCCGCCCCCACGCGGTACGGCCGGAGAAGGTCTTGGCGCTGAGGGTCTGAATCAGTCGTGGCTCCTAGGGCGATTCACTCGGTGCTACGCGAGCCGCGTGTTCGACACACTCACTGCTCGTAGCCCTCCACGACCTCGGGGTCGCGAACGCTTGCGGCACCCGGGTCGCGACCCGCCTCGCGGAGCGCACGACGCTGGCGGAGGAGATCCCAGGACTGATCGAGCGCGACCTTGATCGAGTCGAGCCGACGGTGCTCGCCCTCGCTCAAGCCGCCTTGCGCACCACGCTCGTAGAGCTCGTGCTCTTCGGCGACCAACTGCTCGATCCGATTGTGAATCCCCTCGTCTTCCATCTCCACCTCCCGAAATGATCGTTGCACGAAACAGCGGGCTCAGCGGTTGCCATAGCCGGAGGCTACGAGCTTCTCCCACTCGGGATGCCTTTCGATGTAGTGCGCGATGAAGGGGCAGAGCGGAACGACCACGAGGCCCTTCCGACGCGCGTCTTCCAGTGCGGCCGCCGCAAGGCGGCTGCCCAGGCCGCGGCCCTCGCATGATTCGTCCACCTCGGTGTGGGTGAACGCGATCCGCCCGTTTCGGCGCCGATAGGCGGCGAGACCGATCAGGCGCCCGCCGAGCCGGAGCTCGTAGCGGCTCGCTTCAGGCGCGTCGACGACCTCGGCCTCGCCAGCAGATCCGGGCACGGACTCGAGCTCGTCCGTGCCCCGGAAGTACTCGACCAGCTGCCCCGGCGCATCTGATTCGCGGGCGTCGCGGTGATCGGCGAACCGGCGGCGGTGGGCCGCAGCGAACTGCCACGGCTCGCGCTCGCGCAGGTGCGCGAAGATCTCGCGTGTGCCGCGGTAGAACTGGCCGTCCTCCGTCTGCAGGACGGGGATCTGGTCGGTGCCGGCGAGGCTCTCCAGCTCTCTCCGCTCGCTGGGCCACGGCTCTACTTGACGAGCGATGAAGTCGATGCCCAGCTCGGTCAGCACCTCCCGCACCGCGGACGAGAACGGGCACCACTCCGCCTGGTAGAGCGTCACCAACGCGTCAGCCTCGGAAGCCGACCTCTTTGTGCGTGCCGTCGCAGAAGGGCTTGTTGCCCGACCGACCGCAGCGGCAGAGCGCGGCCTTCTCGCCCTCGTAGAGAACGGCGCCGTCAGCGTCGAGGATCCGCACGCTGCCGGAGACGAGCAATGGTCCGTTCGCCGATGCACAAACCTCGAGCGGCTGCTCCCGCTTGATCGGCGGGGCACCGATCCGGCGCGTCCGCAGAGCGCCGGATGGACAGAGCTCGACCGCGGCCTCGACCTCGTCGGCCGTGGCAGCGTCGACCTTGACCCACGGGCGCCGGCTGTCGTCGAACACCTGCGGCAGCGAGCGAACGCAGTTGTGCGAATGGGAGCAGAGACGCGGCTCCCATTCGACCACGATCTGGTCGGTCGCGTACTCCTTCATAAGCTTGTCCCGACTCGAGCTCATCCGCCCCCCTGACGTTAGCGGTGCAGGGTGAGGCTGGGAGCGCCACCCGGTCACCTCAAGTTCATCACCCGCGCCTCAAGAGTCAGATGCGTGCTCGAGCCGGTGGACGACTAACTCGGCCCACTCGCCGTAGGAGCGCATCTGCGCGACAGCCCGCTCGACGTCGTACGCGGTTCTGCGAAGGTCGATCTCCCCGTTCTCGTAGAGCGCCCATGCCGCACGCGTGTCGCCGTCGAGGGGCGCACCGACGCTGCCCGGATTCACCAGGTACGTGCCGTTCGACCCAGGTCGCTCGAACTGCTGATGACTGTGGCCGAACAGGATCGTCCGTTCCGCCTCTCCGACGAGCATGCGTTCCTCGTCAGGTTGTGCCTCGGGTGCGAAGCTCTCGATGTCGGAGAGAGGCGAGCCGTGGCAGACGAGGACGCCGTCCAGCTCTGCTCGCTCGGGCAACCGGTAGAGCCGGTCGACGAGGGCGGGGCCGAGCGACTCGCGCGCAGCCGCCAACGCGGCGGTGAGGAATGGCTGCACGCTCTCCGGGGCTTCGGGCTTCTCGAGCAGCCAGCGCTCGACGTTGCCGCGGATGCGAATCGGGGCGGGCAGGCCCTCGAGCAGCTCTGCCGTCTCGCGCGGCCACGGCCCGAACGAGGCGTAGTCGCCCCCGAGTAGGTACGACGTGGCTCCCGCGTTCTGCGCCTCGGCAAGCACGGCCTCGAGCGCCGCGAGATTGCCGTGGATGTCATAGAGCAGTGCTATCGGTTGGCTCACGTCTGCTTCCCTACCCGTTCAGCCTGCGCGGGGTGGAATAGGCGGGCCGCGCCGACCCCGCCCGCCTGGTCACCGAGCTTGGCGGTGTGAACGGCGGGCGGCTGATCGGGTCGAAGCAGGTGCGGAGTCATCTCGGTCGCGATGCGGGCCGCGGCCTCGTCGCCGAAACGGCTACCGAGCCCGCCGCCGATGATCACTGCCTCGAGGTCGAGGAGGTTGATGGTCGAGGCCGCCGCGGCGCCGAGCGCCTCGATGGCCCGGTCGATCAGCTGCACGGCGAGGTCGTCCCCGCGGTGAACGGCTTCTTCCCAGATGCCGCTTGTCAGACGTGCGTGCCCTTTTTTGCGCATGAGCTTGAAGAGCACCGTCTTATCGCCGCGCTTCGTAGCGCGGAGCGCACGGCGCTCCATCGCGCTCCGACCGGCGTAGGCCTCTAGACAGCCGCGGCGCCCACAGAGGCAGCGCGCTCCGTTGAGCTTCACGACGGTGTGACCGATCTCGCCGGCGCTGCCGCGGCCGCGCCAACGCTTGCGGTTCAGGAAGACCGCGCCGCCGACGCCCGTGCCCCACCAGATGCCGATGAACGATCGGTACGAGCTGCCTGCACCCAGAGCGGCCTCGGCCTCGACGGCAACGGCGACGTCGTTGCCGACACGTACGGGCGTGCCGAGCTCCGCGGCGAGCGCACTCCCAAGCGCGAAAGGCTCCTGCCAGTCGGGAAGATTCGAGGCGCGGGCAACCGTGCCTGTACGCGTATCGACCTCGCCCGGCGAGCCGACACCGACGCCCGACAGTCGCTCGGGCTCGGTGTGCGCGGCCGCAGCCGCCTCGCGCAGCGCAGCGACCATCTCCGCGGCGACCGCAGCGGGCCCGCCGTCTGTCGGTGTCAGCCGGCGCGCCTGACCCTTCACCAGATCGTCATCGTCGACGACGACGGCCTCGATCTTCGTTCCACCGAGATCGATCCCGCCGCGCATCGTGCGACTCTAATCCGCCTGAGCCACCTGCGGAGGCGTTGACTGACTAGTCAATCTGTTTGCCGAACGCGCGAGTCGGCAACGCGACACGAGGAACGCATCGCCCCGCCGGAATCAATCCGGGCATCGACTGCACGGAGGTACAGATC
>CATPAS010000107.1 GCA_955652075.1 uncultured Gaiellaceae bacterium
CGACCGCGTCGAACGTGCCCGGCGCGATGTCGAGCTCCATCACGTCGCCGTGGACGAAGCTCGCTTCGGGAACGTGATGCCGCGCGAGCTCGATCTGCACGGCAGAGATGTCGACCCCGGTGACGCGATGACGACGGGCAAGCTCGCGAGTGGTCGGCACGCCACGGCCGCAACCGAGCTCGAGCACATCGGCGCCGTCGTCGAGCCGTGCGTCGAGATCGCGAACCCATTCCGTGACGGGGGAATCGACCTGACCCGCCCATTCCGCGTAGCGCAATGCGATCGCGTCGTAGCCCCGAGCGACGATCTCTTTCGGCTCCCGCGCAGCCGCGCGCCCTGCCATCTCCCCCACGCGCGGAGAGTAACGATCAGGCGCGTTCGACGACGCAGGCGATCGCCTGGCCGAATCCGATGCACATGGTCGCGATCCCGTAACGCGCATCACGCCCCTCGAGCTCGTTCAGGAGGGTCGCCGTCATGCGTGCGCCGGTTGCGCCGAGCGGATGTCCGAGCGAGATGCCGCCCCCGTTCGGGTTGATGTCGTCCCAGCGGTCTTCGAGGCCGGCATCGTGCGCGAATTGCAGGACCACGGAGGCAAAGGCCTCGTTCACCTCGATGACGGAGATGTCGTCCCACGTCAGGCCCGCACGGGCCAGCGCCTTGTCGCAGGCCTGTGGATTGCCGTGCAGCATCCGGTGCGGGTCGACACCGGCGAGCCCAAAGGAGACGAAGCGCCCCCTGGGCTGCAGCCCGAGCCGGCTCGCCGCGCTCTCGCTCGCCATGAGCACCGCTGCGGCTCCGTCGCAGATCTGGGACGAGTTCCCGGCGGTCACCTTTCCCTCCGGCAGGAACGCCGGCTTCAGCGCGGCGAGCGCTTCGGCCGATGTGTCGCGCCGCGGCGTCTCGTCCACGCCGAACACGACACCCGTGTGCGGATTGGTCAGGTCGATCAGCACGATCTCTCCGTCGAAGCGCCCTTCGTCGGCAGCGGCCGTTGCGCGGCGATGCGACTCCAGCGAAAACGCGTCCAGCTCCTCCCGAGAAAAACCCCATTCGTCGGCGATTACCTCGGCGGAGATGCCCTGGGGCACGATCTCCCAGAGATCGAGCAGCTTGTCCGAGAGGTCGCCTCCGTTGGAGCCCATCGGGACGCGCGACATCATCTCGACTCCCGCCGATACGACGAGGTCGAGCTGCCCGGACAGGATCGCCGTCGCGGCGCTGAAGTTCGGCTGCATCGAAGAGCCGCACTGGCGGTCGACCGTCGTTCCGCAGACCGACTCGGGCCAGCCGGCGACGAGCGGCACCATCCGGCCCAGATTCCAGCCCTGCTCGCCGATCTGCGTCACGCAGCCGAGCTGGACGTCCTCGATCTCCGCGGGATCGAGGTCGTGCCTCGCGACCAGGCCGTTCAGCACCTGTGCCGCGAGCTCGTCTCCGCGAATCGACGCAAGAGAACCGTTCTTTTTGCCGATCGGCGAGCGAACGGCGTCGATGATGAGCGCGCTGGGCATACCGGTCTAGACTAGCTCCGTGGTCGCTGCAGCCAACGAAAAACAGCTGCTCGTCGGGGGCGAGTGGATCGAGACCGGCGACTGGCTCGACGTGCGTTCCCCCTACTCCGGCGAGGTCGTCGGCCGGGTCGCGAAGGCCGGCGCCGGCGAGGCGCGTAGCGCGATCGACGCCGCCGAGCGCGCGATGCGGGAACCCCTGCCAGCGCACAAGCGCGCCGAGATCTTGGTGCGTGTCGCCGGCGCGCTGGGCCGCCGCCACGAGGAGGCAGCGCGTCTGATCTCCGACGAAGCCGGGAAGCCGCTGAAGGCCGCGCGAGTGGAGGCTGCTCGTGCGATGTCCACGTACACGTTCGCCGCGGTCGAAGCGCGCAAGCTCGCGGGAGAGATGGTTCCGATGGACGCGGCGCAGGCGGGCGAAGGGAAGCTCGCCTTCACGCTGCGCCGGCCGATCGGCGTCGTCGGCGCGATCAGTCCCTTCAACTTCCCGCTCAATCTCGTCGCGCACAAGATCGCACCGGCGCTGGCCGCGGGCTGTGCGGTCGTGCTCAAGCCCGCGAGCCAGACGCCGCTGTCGGCGTTGCTCCTCGCTGAGTTGGAAGAGGAGGCCGGGCTTCCTCCGGGCTGGCTCAACGTGCTCGTCGGGCCGGCGTCCGAGATCGGGGACGTGCTGGTCGAGGACGACCGCGTCAAGCTGATCACATTCACGGGCTCGAGCGGCGTCGGCTGGAAGCTGAAGGAGCGCGCGCCGAAGAAGCGCGTGAACCTCGAGCTCGGCAATGCAACACCGTTGATCGTCGCGGCCGACGCAGACGTATCGACGGCCGCGAAGAAGGTCTCGCAGAATGCGTTCGCGTTCGCAGGCCAGAGCTGCATCTCGATCCAGCGGGTGTACGTCGAGCGCGGAGCGTACGACGAGTTCGTGCAGCAGCTCGTCCCTCTGGTCGAAGCGCTGAAAGTCGGCGACCCGGCCGACGAAGACACGGATGTCGGCCCCGTCATCGACGAAGGCGCTCGCACGCGCATCCTCGAATGGATCAAGGCAAGCAGCGGACAGGTGCTGACCGGCGGCGAGCTCGAGGACGAGTTGATCCGGCCGACGGTGATCGCGAACCCTGGACGCCGGGACGAGGTCTCCTGCGAGGAGGTTTTCGGACCGGTCTGCACCGTGACCGCCGTCGACTCGATCGACGAGGCGATCGCCCTTGCAAACAGCACCCGCTACGGGCTTCAGGCCGGCATCTTCACCTCAAGTCTTGACAACGCGCTGCGGGCGGCGCAGGAGCTGGACTTCGGCGGGGTCACCGTGAACGAGGCGCCGACGTTCCGTTCCGACCAGATGCCTTACGGCGGGGTCAAGGACTCGGGCAACACGCGCGAGGGCCCGCACTATGCGGTGCGCGAGATGACCGAAGAGCGGCTTGTCGTCGTCGACCTCCCTTAGGTTCGGCGCGGCCGCTACGGGAACGGTTAGCGCATGATCGGAATCGTGCTCGCTCTGGTCGTCGTCGCGATAGTGGTGTCGCTCTTCGGAGGTTGGATCTTCGGGATCGTGATCGCCGCAGTCGCGATCGTCCTGTTCGTCCTCTTCCTGGCCGGGTTCGGCCGGAGAGCCGCCTCGTCGCGCCAGCCTTAGGGCATCAGACCTCGCTGTTAGATTGATTCGCGTGGCGCGGCCTTCGCTGCTTGCACGCTTCCGCCGCAAGGATGAGCGGACGGTTGCGGGCGCGCGCCCGGCCGGCCCGCCGCGCCGTGCCCTCCCGCATCCGGGCCAGCTCAGGAAAGAGCGGCGTGCGCTGCTTCGTGTCCGCGAAGAGCGTCTCCGCGACCTCGGCGGCCTGATGCTGGAGATGTTCCGCCGCGACCAGTTCCGCCAGGACCTGCTGGTCGAGCGCTGCGACGAGCTGATCGCGCTCGACGAACGCCTGCAGGAGCTCGACACGCTGCTTGCAGCGGCTGTCTCGGTCCGGCGGGCGGCGCCTGCGGCCCGGTGCGCATGCGGCGCTCCGCTCGTGTGGGGCTCGCACTTCTGCGCGAACTGCGGCCGGCCGGCAGCCGCAACCCCGCCGGTGGTCAGCTGCCCGCAATGCGGGCGCGCCGTGGCCGCGGATGCGAAGTTCTGTGCGGTCTGCGGGAAGGCGGTCACGCCGGCCCAGCAG
>CATPAS010000108.1 GCA_955652075.1 uncultured Gaiellaceae bacterium
GGGCGGCTGGATCCCGCCCCAGGAGCCGTCGGCCTCCTGCCGCTCGCGCACCCAACGCTCCGCGACGGCGATCGCACGCCTGCGGCGTCCCGAGAGACGCGGCGTTCCCGCCACTGCCGTCTTTCGCCCCCCGATCTCGCTCAGGTCGACGGCGCTCGGCCGGACGGGCTGCAAGGCCTCGACCACCGAGAGCGACACCATCGTCTGCCGGGCCCAGCACGCGAAGTCGTACACGGACAGCGGGCCGTTGGCGGGAAGCAAGATCAGCTCGACCGGGACGTGCGCCAGCCGCCGCCAGGGCCACTGCCCGATCAAGGCGAGGAACGCACGAGTGAAGATGCGCGCACGCGCAACACCGCCGCTGCGCCGGATGTACTCGCGCGTCGCGTCGCCGGCGTCGACACCGGCGAGCTTCAGCGCCGTGTACGCCTCGACGGTCACCGAAAGATCTGCAGGGCCCTCGAACCAGATCGACCACGTCCCGTCGGCCCGGCGGCGCGCGAGCAGCTCGTTCGCGAGCAACCGGTCCGTCTCCGCGTCGCGCAGGCCGAGGAAGTGGAGCAGGAACAGGTGCTCCGCGATCATCGTCGCGTTCGACTCGAGCTCGCCCTTCCACCAGCCGTCGGGATGCTGGAGCGACAGCAGGTGCTCGGCGCCACGATCGACCGCGGTGTCCAGCCCGGTGAGCTCCTGCACGATGGTCATGCGGCCACCTTAGTTGTCACATCGGACAACAGCCGCGCTGCTGCACGTCCGGAGCGAACTGCGCTCTCCATCGTCGCGGGCCAGCCGGTCGCGGTCCATGCGCCCGCACGTGTGACGTTGGGACGCGAGGTGAGCGGACCGAGCCGGCGAGAGGCCGTTCCCGGGCGCAGCGCAACCGTTGCCTGCGGCTCGCGGCTGACGCGCGACCATTGAAGCTCCGCGTGACCGAGCCGGTCGGTCACTTGCGCGGCGATCTGCTCGACGAGCTCCCGGCCACGCACCTCCATCAGCTCGGGCACGCCGCTCGAAACGACCGTGAGGTACTGCCCTTTCGCCGGAACATTGCCGGTGAGCATGCCGCGATCGAACACCCAGTGAGCTTCGGAGCCGAGCAGCGCCGCCAGAGGCGTGCGGAGCAGCCGGCGGTCGAAGAGCAGGTGCACGCTGACGATCGGCGAGGGCTCGAGGGTGGGGTCGGGTTCGCCGAGGAGGCGCGCCGATTCCGCCGGCGGAGTCGCGACCACGACCGCGTCGGCGTCGAGTTCGTCGAGATCGTCCACCTTCGCGCCGGTCTCGATAGTCGCGCCGTGACGCTCGAGCGTCCGGCGCGCAGCGTCGCCGTGCATCCAGCCGAGCGGCTTCGTCGGCAGCACGAGCTCGCCGGCGCGTAGGCCGGAGAGGAGCGCGGTTTGCACCGTGAAGATCCCCATCGCCGCGCTCGCCTCGGCGCACGGCAGGTTGAGCGCGGGCCGGATGAAGACGTCCCAGAAGCGCTCGATCGCCTTCGGCGACTGGCCCTTGCCGAGGAGGAACTCCTCGAACGTCTCGTTGTCGTGTGCCTCGGGCTCGACGCCGCGCATTGCGAGCAATTGCCACACGAGCGGCCGGTCGCGCAACGGGAGGTGGCCGTAGCGCGCGAGCAGAATCGACACGGGAGAGATCTGCGCCCAGCGACGGTGCTCGTCCACGACGGGAAGGCTCAGACGCAGACGACGCACCGAGCCGCCCTCGCCGATCCGCGCGAGGAAGGCCAGGTACTCGGTGAAGCAGCCGAGCGCTATGTGCTGGCCGTTGTCGGGTGGCGGCGAGGGATCGCCCTCGCGCTCGGGAAGCGTCTGCACCGCACCGCCGAGTGTCGGCCGCGCCTCAAGCAGCGTGACGTCGTGCCCCGCATCGCGCAGGTCGAGAGCCGCCGCGCAGCCTGCGAGCCCGCCGCCGACGACCACCGCCTTCATCGCCGCAGCCCTCCACCGACGATCCTCAGCTTCGTGAAGGCCGAGAGCTGAGGCGGTCCGTCGAAGACATCGAACCCGCGCGCCTCGATGCGGTCGAGTGTGGCGCGATAGAGCCCGGCGAACGTCGAGACGCAGAGCGCGCTCCGACCGTCGAGCGTCTGCAGGAGGCCGAGCCCGCCGCGCAGGTGCGCGCGGGCGCGCTCTGACTGGAACGTCATCAGCGCACGCCAGGCGTCGGTCGTGTCTCCGGCGGCGATGTCGTCCTCCGAGACGCCGAAGGACGCGAGCTCGTCCTGCGGCAGATAGACGCGGCCGAGCTCCCAGTCTTCGCGGACGTCGCGAATGATGTTGATCAGCTGCAGAGCGATCCCAAGCGTCTCGGCCCGCTCGACGTCGTCGGAGCCGTAGACGGCAACGCACGCGACCCCGACCGCGCCCGCGACCTTCGTGCAGTAACCGCGCAGCTCCTCGAACTGCGCGTACCGCGTCTGCCCGAGGTCCTGCAGGCCGCCGTCCACGAGCGCGTGCAGCGCACGGTCGGGTATCGGGAAACGACTGCGCGCATCGGCAAGCGCGACGGACATCGCGTCGTGTGCGGGCGAATCCAGCCCCGCGCGTAACCGCTCGAGCTGCTTCCGCTTCTCATCCGTTGGCAGCTCGCCGTCCGCCACGTCGTCGACGCGGCGCGCAAACGCGTAGATCGCGGCGATCGCCCGCCGCTTCTCACGCGGTAGCACCATGATCCCATAGGCAAAGTTGCGCGCCCGGCGGCGGGTAATGCGCTCGACCTCCGCGTATGCCTGCTCGGTCGTCATCGTGCGAAGGCTGCCAGTGCAAGCCGAGTGCGCGACGGACGCGGCCGCTGCGTGAACACGTCCCAGTGCGCGGATTCGAGCGCCTCGAGCGCCGCAAGCCCGCCGCGTGCAAAGAGACCGACCGCCCGTCCCATCCGGCCGCCGATCCGCTCCTGCAGCACTCGTCCCGCTGCCAGCAGTTCCCGAGCGCGCGCCGCCTCGTACCGCAGCAACTCGAGGAGCTCGGGGCTCGGACGGTCGAGCGCGGTCACGCCGAACCTGCGGCGGTCCTCGAGTGGCAGGTAGATGCGACCGAGCTCGAGGTCGCGCGGCACGTCCTGCAGGAAGTTGACGAGCTGCAGCCCGGTGCAGACGTCGTCACTCGCTGCGACGAGCTCGGGCTCGCCGTCGAGGCGCAGCAGGCCGAGCACAAGGCGGCCGACAGGGTCGGCCGAGTGGCGGCAATACTCCTTCAGGTCGTCCCAGGTCCCGTATTCGGCGATGCGCTGATCCATTCGGTTCGCCTCGATCAGCCGCAGGAACGGCTCTCGTGGCAGCGAGAACTCGTGGATGGTCGGCGCAAGCACCTGCATGACCGGCCACGAGGGCTCCCCCGAGTAGCAGGCGTCGACCTCCTGCTCGAGCTCGTCGAGCGCGGCGAGGCGATCATCCTGAATCTCGTCGCCGAGGATGTCCACGAGGCGGGCAAAGCCGTAGACGGCGCGCAGGTGCGGCCGCAGGCGGCGCGGGAACAGCAGCGAGCTAACCGGGAAGTTCTCGGTCCGCGCACGGCGGGCTACGACGGCCACGTCCATCCCTACACGATCCCTTGAACCAACCCCGCTGGTCAACCGGCCACGTTTGCGTCCGGAGGGCGGTAGCTGGTTCAATCGGCTGGCGCCGCACCCGCCCAGACCCAGCTGCGGGCGCTCGTAAAGCCAAATCCAGGAGGGGCGGTTGACCGACCAGGGGAATGTCGCCGGAGACGGCCTGCGCAAGCATCCTGTGCTGGGCGTCGATGAAGTGGGCACGGCCCACGTGGTTCGCCTGGGCGGCGAGCTCGACCTCTACAACGCCGAACAGATCCGCTCGGCACTCGCCGACGCCTGCGCCCAGGGCCCGGAGCGGGTCGTCGTCGACCTCGGCGAAGTCGAGTTCATCGACTCGACCGCGCTCGGCATCCTGATCGAGACGCGCACGAAGCTGGAAAACAAAGGCGGCCTCATGCTGGCGGCGCCTGGCCTCGAGACGCGGCGGGCCCTCCAGATCTCGGGGCTCGACAAGCTCTTCACCGTGCACGACACCGTGCCGGCGGCGCTGAGCGCGCAGGTGTAGTTACTCGGCAGGCGCTGTCGCGGGTGCCTGTGACATTTCCTCGCCGCCGATGAATGTGAGCGCCGCGATGAACGCCAGGACGCCGAACACGACCAGGCCCCAGAAGGCCCAGCTGTAGCCGCCGGTCAAGGCCACCGGCAGCGATTTGCCTTGAGAGCTGAGCGATTTGAAGTGACTCGTAAAAATCGTGGACGCAACCGCAGTTCCGATCGCGCCGCCGATCTGCTGCGACGTGTTGATGAGCCCGGAGGCCAATCCGGCCTCGCGCTCGACGACGCCCGCGAGCGCGGCGATCGAGACGGGGACGAACGCGAACGCAATCCCGACGCCGACCATCAGGTAGCCGGGCAGCAGGTCCGAGACGAACTTCCCGTGCACCGGGATCTGCGAGTACCAGAGCATGCCGCCCGTGAGCAGGGCGAGACCGATCGCGATGATCGGCCTCGGCCCGAACCTCGTCGTCAAGGCCTGGGCGACTCCTGCGGCGACGACTGCCGTGCCCGCGGTCGCGACGAACGTGACGCCGGTTTTGAGCGCCGAGTAGCCGAGAACGTTTTGCACGTAAAGGGTGAGTAGGAAGAAATTGGCGAAGAGCACCGAGCCGAGAAGCAAGCCGACGACGTTTGCCCCCGCGACGGTCCGCACGCGGAAGATGTGGAAGGGCATCAGCGGATCGGCGACACGGCGCTCGTTGACGAGAAA
>CATPAS010000109.1 GCA_955652075.1 uncultured Gaiellaceae bacterium
AGACTGCTGATCTTCCCCTCGAGATCGCTCTCCTTGATGCCGGTCGCGCTCAGAGCCGTGTTCAGGTCCTTGCCGATCTGGTCGGAGCGCCTCGCGACCGCGCGAACGTCTTGTATGTATCCCTGATACTTGGCGTGCTTGCCGCTCGACGCGCAGCCCCGCAGGCCTACGACGAGCAGCACGACCGCCAGGATGAGAAAGGCGATCAGCCCCGCGAGGCGGAGCATCGGGATCAGGCCCTGGGGCGCGCGGACCGGGCGCCGGGGCCCTCCGGGCGGCGGACGCCGGGGCGTGCGCACACGCTCGGAGGCCTCCTCGGTCTCGGGCTCGTCGAAGAAGTCGAATTCGATGTCGGAGTCGCGTTCGGTCATCGCAGGTGGCCCGCCGGGCGAATCCCAGCCGAGGCGGCGTTCACTCTAAACCGTACTTCGCCCGTTCTCGCCGGGTGAAGGAGTTGTTCGCGCCCCCGCCAACCCTGGAGAACCGGTGTCCAACGCAGCCCCAGCCCTTGTTCGGAGCGAGCTCGTCCTTGGGCGCTATCGACCGCTTCGGCCGCTCGGCAGTGGAGGCTCCGGCTCCGTCTGGCTTGCGCGGGACGAGCAGAACGGGCTCGACGTCGCGCTGAAGATCGTGCCCCGCGAGGGGAAGGCGGCGTCGCGCGCCGAGCGGGAGGCGGAGGCTGCCGCCCGTCTACGCCATCCTTCCTGTCAGCGCGCGTATGGATTCGGTCGCGACTCCCAGCACGTCTACATCGCGTACGAGTACGTGCCCGGGCGGACCTTTCGCGAGGCGCTCCGCGGCGGCGAGCTCGACGACAACAGCGCGATCGAGGCCTGCGCCCAGGTGCTCGAGGCACTCGCGCACGCGCACGCGCGCGGGATCGTTCACCGCGACGTCAAACCGTCGAACGTTCTGCTTGCCGAGGGGAAAGACGTGTCCGTGCGAGTGCTCGACTTCGGCCTGGCGCAGATCCAGCAGGCCGAGACCCTGACCGCGCAGGGCGACGTCCCCGGCACGCTCGCCTACATCGCCCCCGAGCGCCTGGCCGGAGCGCTGACGACCGAGGCTGCTGACGTGTGGGCGGTGGGATTGATGCTGTGGGAGGCGCTGGCCGGTCGCCACCCGTTCTGGCGCAGCTCACTGCTCGAGACCGCCCGGGCTATCGAGGAGGGTGCGCCGCACCTGGAGACGATGCGCCCGGATCTGCCGAAGCCGCTGCTCGCGGCCGTCAACCGCGCTCTGGATCTTGATCCGGCGAGGCGTCCCACTGCTGCAGCCCTCGCCCAGACGCTGCGGCTCGCCGCCCGCAAACGGCGTGTCCGGAAGAGCGGGGGTCAGACCCTGGCCCTTCCGGCCGTGTCGCCACGCCTGGTCCCGGCAGTGCTCGCCGCAGCCGTGGCCGGGTGGACTGCATGGGCACTTCCGTTCTTCCCCAATGGCTGGTCGTTCGGCCTCGCAGCCTTGGCCGCCGCCACCTCCCTTGCGAATGCGCGCCTCGGGCTCGCCTTCGTGCTCGCCGTGCCCGTCTTGCCGCTGGGGAACCTTGCGTTCGGCGCGGCTGCGCTCTACGTGATCGTTGCGCTCGGGCTCCTGGCCACGATGTGGCGTGAGCCTGAGCGCGGCCTCTTCTTCTCCCTCGGTGCGTTCCTGGCGCCGATCGCAGGGCTCGGCCTCTTCCCGCTGGTCGCGCTGGCCGTGCGCTCCCCTGTGCGCCGCGCGGTGCAGGTCGCGGCCGCGGTGCTGATGGCTGGAGTCGTGGCGGGGGTCCGCGGCGCGCCCTTGCCCTTCGACGGTGCCGCTGCACCGAACCTCGGGATCGCCGCGAGTGGAGATCCAATCGCGGTCTTGACAGCGCTCTGGGGGGCGCTCCTCTCGAGGCCCGCTCTTGCCGCGGAGACGGTCGTCCTCGCGGCTGTAGCACTCATGCTCCCCATGGCTCGCGCGCGGGGCCTATGGGCGAACGCGGGGCTGGGAGCGGGGTTCCTGGCCGCGGCGTTGCTCCTGGCGCCTGGGGTGGCCGCCGCACCGCTCGTGGTGGCTGTGTGGGCCACCTGTCTAGCCGTAGCGGTGCGTTAGCATCGCTTGCCGGTATTCCCGGCACATGGTCCTCCGCGTAATCGAACAAAAAATCGAGTCCCTTTTCGAGGGGATTTTCGGCCGCGCGTTTCGGACGAACGTCCAGCCCGTCGAGCTTGCGCGCAAGCTCGCGAAGGAGATGGACGAGCACCGCACGATCTCCGTCTCGCGTGTCTACGCGCCGAACGAGTACACGGTGTATCTCTCGCCGGACGATCGCGAGCAGTTTTCGAGCTACGAGGAGAACCTGAAGGGCGAGCTGCAGGAGTACCTCTCCGAGCACGCGCGCCGCGAGGATTACGCGCTCCTTTCGCCGGTGCGAGTGCTCATGGAGACGGACACCGATCTCGACGTCGGCGAGTTCGGCATCGCGACCCGGATGGTGCAGCCGGATCGGCGCCGCGCGGAGGCCGGAGGAGAGCCGGCAGGGGAGGTTGCGCCCGGCGCGACAATGATCTACAAGCCGGAGGCTCCGGTCCCGACGCAGGCAGTCAGCGCGGAGGAGCTCGGCGTCGAGGCCGAGCTGGTGACGCTGGGCTTCGACGGGACGCGCTTCGAGGTGAAGCAGCCCCGCGTCGTGATCGGGCGGTCGCGCGAGTGCGACATCCAACTGCCTGACACCAATGTGTCGCGGCGCCATGCCGAGCTGCGCCAGGAAGGCGCGTCCTACTGGATCGTCGACCTCGGCTCGACGAACGGGGTCGAGGTGAACGGCAAGCGCGTGAAGCGGGCCGAGCTCAGCGACGGCGACAAGATCACGGTCGGCTCGACCGAGGTGACGTTCAGTCGGGTATCGCGATGATCTTCGACTCGGCCGCGGTCGCCGAGGTCCTGCTCGTCCTCAAGATCGCGTTCCTCGTCCTCCTCTACCTGTTCATCTGGCGAATCGTGCGGACGGCGAGCCGCGATCTGCGCCTTCCCCAGGAGAGCTTCGTGCTCGCACCCTCCGTAGCTGCCGGCGTGCAGGCCTCGCGGCCAGGCCCGCACACCGGGCGCCTCGTCGTCGTGAAGAGCGCTGATCTCGAGAGCGGTGAGGATTTCCAGTTGAACTCCGCGCAGCTGACGATCGGGCGCGGGAACCAGAACGACATCGCGATCGCCACCGACGAGTACGCCTCCGCGCGCCACGCGCGCTTCGAGCCCCGCCAGGACGGTGTCTGGGTCCAAGACCTGGGCTCGACGAATGGGACCTTCCTCAACGGAGCACGGCTCGACCGGCCACGCCGGCTGACCGTAGGCGACATCATCCGCATCGGCGAGACGGACCTGAGGTACGAGCAGTGACAGGGCTCGGACACGTAGGAGTGATCACGGACACCGGTCGCAAGCGCCGCCGGAACGAGGACGCCTACGTCTGCGAGCCGCCGCTCTTCGCAATCGCCGACGGCATGGGCGGTGCACAAGCGGGAGAGGTCGCGTCGCGTCTCGCTGCGGCAGCGTTGAAAGAGAGCGGTGTCGAGACGGGCGGCGAGCAGCGCATCTTCGACCTCATCCAGGAGGCGAACCGGCGCGTGTACGCCCGCTCGAGCACCGATCCCAAGACGTCGGGGATGGGAACCACGATCACGGTCGCTCTCGTGGAGAACGGGAACGTGGCCTTCGGACACGTCGGTGACTCTCGTGCCTACCTGATCCGCGACGGGCGCATGGAACAGGTGACGGAGGACCACTCCCTCGTGAACGAGCTGATGAAGAGCGGAAAGCTCTCACCCGAGGAAGCAGAGGCCCATCCGCAACGTTCGGTGATCACCCGCGCGCTCGGTACCGATCCCGACGTCGACGCCGACACGTTCACGATCGAGGCCAGAGTGGGCGACGTCTTTCTCCTCTGCTCGGACGGGCTCACCGACATGGTCGGAGAGCGCGAGATCCAGGAGCTCGTCGAGCGGAATCGCGAAGACATCAACGCGGCGCTGAAGTCGCTCGTGAAGGCTGCGAACCGCAGCGGCGGCGAGGACAACATCACTGTGGTCGCGTTCGAGATCGCAGAAAAGCAGGGGCTGACCCACGACGGCGAGACGCGCGAGCAGGCGCTTCCGATGCCGGCGACCGACGAGGAGGACACGCTCACCGAGGCGGATGCCGTGCCTGCGGTCGACACCCCAGTGGTCTCCATGGAGGAGATCCAGGCAGAGGTGAAGGCGAAGAAGCAGGGGGACCGCGCGGTAAGGCGCCGCCACCTACGCCGCCGCGTGCTCGCGTGGCTGGCCCTGATCGCAATCGCGGCCGGTATTGCGCTGGCGCTGTATCTGAGGTTCGTGCGCTGACGCTCTGCCCGCGGAACCGTGAGCTCGCGTTCCTGATCGCCGTCGGTGCACTGACGGCCGTCGGGTTCGCGAGCGTCTACATCGCCCGCCAATCCGTCGTCTCGACGGCCTCGTTGACCTACGCCGGCTTCTTCTTCGCGCTCTACCTCGCAGCGCATCTCGTGACGCGCTACACGGTTCCGTTTGCGGACCCGTATCTGCTCCCGATTGCCGGCCTGCTGACCGCGATCGGACTCACGGAGATCTATCGGCTCAATCCCACCGATGCATTCAGGCAGGGCACCTGGATCGTCGTTGCGGTTGCGCTCTTCGCCGCGACGCTCTTCCTGCTGGGGCGCGACTACCGGCGGCTCGAGACGTACAAGTACCTCTTCGGCATCAGCGCGATCGGGCTGCTGCTCCTACCGATTCTCCCCCTGCTTGGCCTGACGGTGAACGGCGCGCGCCTCTGGGTGCACGTCGGCTCGCTGCGCTTCCAGCCGGGTGAGCTCGCGAAGATCATGCTGATCGTCTTCCTCGCCGGGTACATGCGCGAGAAGCGCGAGGTCCTGGCGCAGGGCCGCTTGAAGGACTGGGGGCCGCTGCTCGTCATCTGGGTGCTGGCGATGCTCGTGCTGCTCGAGACGAAGGACCTAGGCGGCGGTCTTCTCTACTTCGGCATCTTCCTCGCGATGCTCTACATGGCGACCGCCCGCATCGCGTACGTCGCCGTGGGGCTCGGCCTCTTTCTCGTCGGCGCCGTCGGTGTCTGGAAAGTCACGCCGCACGTCCAGGAGCGCGTGACGATCTGGCTCCATCCGTGGACCACGAACAAGGTCTACTGCCCGATCTCGGGGCACTTCGACCTGCGCCAGAACTGCGAGAGCTTCCAGCTCGTGAAGTCGCTCTATTCCATCGGCCACGGCGGGTTCGGAGGCACCGGGCTCGGCAAGGGGACGGTCGCGAACCTCAACGGCAAGGAGATCATCCCCGACCTCAACACCGACTTCATCTACTCCGCGCTCGCGCAGGAGCTCGGTCTGATCGGCGCGGCCGCGCTCCTCCTCGTCTACATGATCTTCGTGCTGCGCGGGATGCGGATCGCGCTGCTCGCGCAGGACGGCTTCTCGAAGCTCGCTGCCGCCGGGTTGACATTCGGCTTCGCCTTCCAGACGTTCATCATCGTCGGCGGCATCCTGAGACTGATCCCGCTGACCGGGATCACGCTGCCGTTCGTGTCGTACGGGGGTTCGAGCGTCGTCGCGAACTTCGTGCTCTTGGCTGGGCTCCTGCTCGTCTCGAACCGCGCAAATAGAGAGATGCTTCGTTGAACAAGCAGGTGTCGCACATCGGCGTCGCAGCACTCGCCCTGCTCTCCGCGCTCATCGTCGGAACGACCTACTGGCAGACGTGGGCGAACGCAGGGCTCGCCAATCGGCAGGACAACGAGATTCGCCTCGTCGCACAGTTCTCGATCAAGCGCGGAAAGATCTACGCCTCGGACGGCAGCACGTTGCTCGCCGCCAATGTGACCAGAAAGCAGCAAGGGCAGACGCTCTACTTCCGGCGTTATCCGACCGGACCGATCTTTTCCGGCATCGTTGGGTACTCGACCCAGACGCGCAACCGGACCGGCCTCGAGCTGTCCTACAACGACTACCTCACCGCCTCGAACGCGAATCTCGACACGGTCTTCCGCTCCGCGATCGACAAGCTCAAGGGCGCGACGGTCACCGGGAACGACCTCGTTTTGACGATTCGGCCCGTTGCGCAGGCCCTGGCGCTACGGCTGCTGCAAGGGAAGTGCGGCGCAGTTGTGGCGCTCGAGCCCTCGACGGGGCGTGTTCTCGTGATGGCCACGAACCCGACCTACAACGCGAACCTGATCGAGAACCACTTCGGCGTGGCGACCAGGACGAGCTTGCCTTGCGGCGCGCCGCTCTTGAACCG
>CATPAS010000110.1 GCA_955652075.1 uncultured Gaiellaceae bacterium
CCCAACGAGTGTCTGCGTCTCGTGCTTGCGTCTTGGGGGGCCAGGAGCCGGCGGTAGGCTGAGGTTCGCCAACGCCTTCGATGTCTCTGAGGAGTGAGCGATGAGTGAGAGCAAACAGCCCAGCCGGATCGAGACGTTCCTCTACGACGCCGATGGGAACCGCACGGAGGAGGAGAGCGTCGCCGTGCGCGGTGAGGTCGTCGAGCTCGATGCAGAGGGCCGCGTGATTTCGAGGCACGCACATGACGATCTCGCCTGGGAGGTCGATCCGATCTCGCTCGAGGGCGACCCGGGCGAGCTGGCGACCCGACCGAAGCACGAAGAGAGCTGACCTCGAGCCCACGCGGTGATTGGTCGTTTCGGGGTTTCGCCCGTACGCGAAGACGCAGGCTCGTCTAAAACAGAACCGCGATCGGCGCACCGGCTCATCAACCTCTAAGGAACCTCTCAGATTCGGGTCGCTTTGCCTCAGCGTCGGCTGGTTGCATTGAGATCGCGGCAAGCCCGGGAAGGCAACGGGCGTTGTCGCAGCCACTGAACTGTCGTCAACCGGATGAGAGGGACGTACGCTTTGATCCGTGCCGGAACCGCGGGACCGCAGCGTGCAGGTGGCCACCGAACCCGCAGCAAGGGGAGCGGCTGACGTGTCGCGCGGCGGTGAACCGGGACCGGCGCCGAGCGGCCGCATCCTCGTCGTCGATGACGAGCCAGACGTACGCGAACCGGTTGAGACCGCGCTCGAGCTCGAGGGACATCGCGTTGCGACCGCGGTCGATGGACTCGACGCGCTGAAGAGGCTCGGCCAGGCCGAGTTCGACGCGATCGTCCTTGATGTCCTGATGCCGAACCTGGACGGGTTCGAGGTTTGTCGCCGCCTCCGCCAGAGCGGCAACCGCACGCCGATCTTGATCCTGACCGCGCGCGACTCCGAGGAGGACACGATCCACGGCTTGGACCTTGGTGCCGATGACTATCTCGTCAAGCCGTTCGCCCTGGGCGAGCTGCTGGCGCGCGTGCGCGCGCTGCTTCGCCGCAACCGTCCGGCCGGTGAGGATGCGCCGGTGTGGTTTGCGGGGCTGTCCCTCGATCCGCGGACGCATGAGGTGCGACGCGGCCAGCGCGCCCTGGAGCTGACCCGCACCGAGTACTCGTTACTGGAGCTGTTTCTGCGCAACCCGCGGCAGGTGCTGACACGGCCGCTGATCATGGAGCGCATCTGGGCGTACGACTTCGGGCCGACCTCGAACCCGCTCGAGGTCTACATCAGCTATCTGCGTCGCAAGACCGAGTCAGATGGCGAGCCGCGGCTGATCCAGACCGTGCGCGGGGTCGGTTACGTCCTGCGCGAGCCATGAATCTGCGCACGCGACTGACGCTCGCCGGCGGCGGAGCCGTCTTCGCCGCACTCGCGATCGCGTCGCCCGTCATCTACTTCAACGTCCGCTCGAAGCTGCACGACCAGATCGATGTCTCGCTGATCCAGACGGCGCAGAACGTCGCGACGAAGCGTGTGGCTGCCGGTCCGAAGTTCGGCGGGAAGCTCCCAGCGGGCAAGTATTCGAAGAGCAACAATCCGGGCTTCCCCGCCGGCCCGTTCCTTAGCAGCGACGCCTCCGGCTACTTCCAGCTCATCCCCAGCTTCCGCGCGGTGATGAAGAAGGTGGCTGCCGGCCAGGCCGGGAAATCGTCGCCGTTGCCGGTATCAACTGCGACGACCGGCGCGACCACGCCCACAACGCCGAAAGCCAAGCAACCGTCGCCGAAGACCAAGCAACCGTTGCCGAATCCCAAGCTGCCGCCAAGGAAGGTCCCGCCCGCCGCGGCAGTGCTGACGCTGAACTCGTTCGTGCCGCTGATCGCGGAAGACGCCTTGGTCGCTTCCGGCTCCATTCCCCCCTATTTCCGCGACGTCATCTACCAGGGGACGGCGATGCGTCTCTACACGATGCGCCTCGCGTCGTCGGGCGACGGGCTCGTTCGCACTGCACGGCCGCTGACCGAGGCGAACGCAACGATCGCCCGTGTCAGATGGCTGTTGATCGGGCTCACGCTCGGCGGCGCGGTCGCTGCCGCGCTGCTCGGCCGCCTGGCGGCGACGGCCGTCTTGCGGCCGGTGCGCAGCCTCGCCGGAACCGTGCAACAGGTAGCCGCGACCCGCGATCTCAACCAGCGCATCCCGGTGGCCGGCCGCGACGAGCTCAGCAGCCTGGCCGAGAACTTCAACGCGATGCTGGGTGCGCTGGAGGAGTCGCAGCGCGCACAGCAGCAGCTGATCGCCGACGCCTCACACGAGCTGCGCACGCCGCTGACCGCGCATCGCGCGAACGTCGAGTTGCTTGCGCGTCCGGACCTGCCGGCGCAGCGAAGGCCGCATGTTCTCGGCGCTGCCGTGCGTGGCATCGATGAGCTGTCGACGCTGATCAGCGACCTGATTCAGGCGGCCCGCAACGGCAGATCGCTCGACGCGCGGGCACCGGTGGCACTCGCCCGCCTGGTCGCGACGGCGATCGAGAGAGCGAAGCATCGCGCACCAGGCCTGCAGTTCGCGAGCCGGCTCGAGCCATACGAACTCACAGGCGCTTCCACCCGAATGGAACGTGCTGTCGACAACGTGCTCGACAACGCGATCAAGTGGAGCCCAACCGGCGGCACCGTCGAGGTCACCCTCTCGGACGGCCTGGTGTCCGTCCGAGACCACGGTCCCGGGATCGACGCGGCCGACCTCCCCCATGTCTTCGATCGCTTCTACCGTGCTGCGGCAGCGCGCGGTCTGCCCGGTTCCGGGCTCGGTCTGGCAATCGTCAAGCAGACCGTTGACGATCACGGCGGTAGCGTCGCTGTCGCGAAGGCCGACGGCGGCGGCACCGCCGTTTCGTTCCGCTTCGACGCCCCGCCCGCATAGCCGCTTCCCGGCGCCTCTCAGGAAGCTCTAACCAAGCGCTCAGGATCGGCGGCAGTCCGCTCAGGTTGCGGTGCTGAGCTACGTGCATGGGCGAGCGGACAGATTCGAAGCGTCGTGCGCGTTCTCTCCGCGGCGTTGATCTGCTTCGCATGCTCGCGTTCGTTTCCGTGCTCGCCATCGGGGCGAGTGCCACCTTCCTGGTGGCCGGTTGTGGCGCCCCAGGCAGTGTCAACCGCGGCACCGGTTCGGTCGATCAGCGCGCCACCGAGGTGTTGCGCTCGCTCGCCCGGTGCGTGCGCGCGCACGGACTGCCGGCCTTCCCCGACCCGCAGGTCGGCAGCGACGGGGTACCGCGCTTTCCCGACAGCGCGCCTCGGGTTCCGGTTGCGACGCAACAGGCCTGCCGTGCAATCGCCGCTCAAATCCCGCCGCAGTACACGTCGACCACAGCCGTCTCGAGCGTCGACTATCAAAAGCTGCTCCAGCTCGCGCGCTGCATCCGAACGCATGGGATCGCGGACTGGCCCGATCCGAACGCGCTCGGGGAGTTCCCGATCAACACCCGGATCGAGCAGGGCGGCAAGCGCCTGTTCGTCCCGGCGGTACACGCGTGCGCGCGCCTGAACCCGAACCCGAACGGAGGCATCCATGTCGTTCGTGCACGTCCCGCTCCGTAGAACACGGATGCTCGTCGCGGTCTTCGTACTGGCCGCGTTCACGGGCGCCGCTGCGGCCTGCGGGAGTTTGCACAGCAGTAGCGCCACTCGTGCGACGCCGCGTAGCCCAAGCGCTGCCTGGCATCAAGTCGTTGTCTGCGCTCGAACACACGGGATGCCGAATCTGCCCGACCCACAGATCAACGCGAACGGCAAGGCGATCTTCCCGAGCGGCCTCAACATTCCCGAACGAACGCGCCAAGCCTGCCAGTCGCTGTACGACCGCCTCGTCCCAAGCGCGCAAAACCAGGCGCCGACCTCGTCGCAACTGGCGGCGCTGCTGCGCTTCGCCCGCTGCATGCGCAGCCACGGCATCGCCGATTGGCCCGACCCGCGTCCGGACGGCAGCTTCGTCCCCGACGCGCGGATCTCGCGCGCGCTCAAGAGCATGTTCCGCAGCCAGCTGATGGCCTGCGAGCGCTTCAACCCCGACCCGCATGGACGTGTCTACTTCAGCCACCCATAGCCGATCGATCCTTCGGCACGCGGTCTTCGCCGCCACTTTGACGGCAATCACGTTCGCGCTGACGGCCTGCGGCTCGGGCTCGAGCTCCGCGGCGCAGCCATCGTCAGAAGGACCGCCCTACCAGCGGCTCGTGAGCGCATATGTCGCCTACGCGCGCTGCGCGCGCAGTCACGGAATGCCGAACCTGCCCGACCCGCAGGTCGACGACCAGGGCAACGACCACTACCCGTCGCTGGACCTACAAGGAAAGTGGAGCTGGCCGCAGAGCGTCATTCACGGCTGCGCGAGCGTTTGGGATCGCGTGCACGCGATCCGCGACCAGTTCGACAGCCAGCGCGGTCAAGGCCGGGCGCCCTCGCTCACCTCGAGGGCGCAGGCACTCGCTTTCGCTCGCTGCGTCCGCGCCCACGGCTTCCCGAACTTCCCCGACCCGAACACAAACGGATCAACCTACGTCGGCACGCTGCCGCCCGGGTTCACCAAGCCGAACCTCTCCCCGCAAGCGCGGGCGGCGATCAGCGCCTGCAGCCGACCGCGCTCGTCATGAATCGGCACGCCCTCAGCCAACGCGGTTTCGCAACACTGAGGAGGCCCGGGGCCGTCCTTGTCGGCGTTGATCGCAGCCGCCGACGTGCCGCGGCTGCTGTCGGCGGCATCGCGATCGCGGCCGTCGCCCTGCTGATCCTGGAGGCGCGTCCTTTTCACGGCGCGAAGGCAGCGCCTTCGCGCGCAGTCCCGACCGCCTTCGCCCGGATCGTGCGCACCGACGTGATCGAACGGCAGCAGGCCGCGGGAACACTGGGCTTCCGCGGCAGCGACACGATCTTCAACGGCGCGAGCGCCGGTGTGATCACCTGGCTGCTGACTCCGGGCAGCATCGTCCGCCGC
>CATPAS010000111.1 GCA_955652075.1 uncultured Gaiellaceae bacterium
GCTCCGGGGGCGCCTCTGAGGAATGAAAGAACATGCCCATCCAGCGTCAGGGTACGTCGCCGGACGAGATCAACGCATGCAAGCGCGGCTACTCAGCCGAGCTCCTTGGGAACGACGTAGGCGACGAGCTGGGCGTCGCCCGGGTTCAGGTTGCTCCAGCGCGGGAGTGCGAGCGTCGCGAGCGCGGCCGTCGGAAACTTGGCTTCAACGAGTTCGAGCTCGGCTCCGCTCGACGCGAGCGCGAGAACGAGGTCCTGCACGCCCGGGTTGTGGCCGATCAGCAGCACCGAGCCGACCTCGTCGGAGACGGAGCGGATGCGCTCGAGCAGCGCCTCGCTCGAAGCGCCGTACAGCTGCTCCTCGACCTGGACCGCGACCTCGCCCAGTGCGGGCCGAAGGAGGTCGAGCGTCTCCTGCGTGCGGACGGCGGACGAGCAGAGCACAAGCGCAGGCGTGACTCCTAGCCGGCCGAGGTGCTTGCCTATCCGCTTCGCGTCCCGCACGCCTCTGGACGCGAGCGGCCGCTCATGGTCAGGCAGCGCGGGATCGTCCCAGCTGGACTTCGCGTGCCGAAGGAGATAGAGCGTTCGCATCGCCCGCGAGCGATCCTAGGCGAGAGCCCGATCTCAGTCGCCGGTTCTCACGAGGTCCGCAAGCTGATCACGCACGCGGTCGATCTCGGCGCTGTACATCATGAGCTCACTGCCGTCCGCACCGGATCGTTCCCGGAACCCGCGCACGAGCAGCAGGCCCTTCAAGTGCAGCACGAGGTCGTCGAGCTCACGAAAGCCGTGCTCCACCTTGCTGCTTCTGTGCTCGGCTGCGGTCACCATCAGGCGGCCTCCTCGAACGCGACCACCGCGCCGTCGACGGGCGCGGCCTGCGCACTCGGAGCCGGCGCCGACCTCACGAGGGTGATCGCGATCAGCGCGCCGACGAGCAGCAGGCCGGTGAGCACGTAGAGGGCGGTCTGAAAACCGTGGTCGAGCGCCACGCCGCTGGACGCAGTGACGGCGGCGTGGGCGTGCACGTAGCTGCTCGTCGAGGTGGCGGCGATCGCGCTCACCGCGGCGATGCCGATCGCACCGCCGATCTGACGGCTCGTATTGATCAGACCGGAAGCGACACCGGCGTCGGAGCGCTCAACACCCGCGAGACTCGCAATCGTGACCGGGACGAACGAGAGGCCCATGCCGGCGCCGCCGAGGACGAACGCCGGGAACAGATCCCAGAAGTAGTGACCGTTCACCGGCAGCCGCGTAAGCCACGCAACGGACACAGCAGACGCGAGCAGCCCGGCGGTGAGCGTCGGCCGCACGCCGAAGCGCCCCACCACAGCTTGCGCGACGTTCGAGATCACAACGACCGTCAGCGCGAAGCCGGTGAACGCAACGCCACTCTGGACCGCCGAGTAGTGCAGGACGTCCTGCAGATAGAGCGTCAGCAGGAAGAACTCGGAGAACGCGACCGCGCCCACGATCGCCATCGCCGCGTTCGCTCCAGTAAGGGTGCGTAGACGGAAGATCCGCAGGGGCAGGAGCGGTGATTTCGAGCGGAGCTCGATGACGACGAACGCGACGATGAGGGCGGCCGCGCCGGCGAGGAGCCCAAGAGTCGTCCCGGCGCCCCAGCCGTCACTCGTCGCACGCGTCGTCGCGTAGACGAGCAGCATGAGACCGGCGGTGACGGACGCTGCGCCGGGGAAGTCGAAGTGGCGATGGGCCAGGCCCGCGCGGCTCTCTTGCAGGAGGAACGGCGCAAGCGCGATTGCTGCGACGCCGACGGGCACGTTGATGAAGAAGATCCAGGACCAGCTCAGGTACGACGTGAGCAGGCCACCGAGCAGCACGCCCGCCGCGGCCCCACTCCCGGATGCTGCACCGTAGATGCCGAGCGCGAGATTACGCTCCCGGCCCTCCGCGAATGTCGTCATCAGAAGCGAGAGCGCTGCGGGGGCGAGCAGTGCCCCGCCGAGCCCCTGCACCGCGCGAAAGGCGATCAGCGAACCTTCCGACCAGGCGAGGCCGCACAGGAGCGAGCTCGCAGCGAACAGCGCAAGACCGGCCATGAACAGCCTGCGGCGCCCGAGCAGATCCGCGAGGCGGCCGCCCAGGAGCAGCGCCCCGCCGAACAGAATCGCGTAGGCCGAGATCACCAACTGGAGGTTCGTCTGGGAGAAAGCGAGATCCGACTTGATCGAGGGCAGCGCGACGTTCACGATCGCGACGTCGAGAATGACCATGAACTGCGCAGTGACGATGAGCGCCAGCGCGCTCCAGCGCCGGTCACTCCTCGGAGAGCTACTCACCTAGTTGACCTCCAAAATCGTTGACACTCACAATTTTATAGCACGACAACGCTTGTCTGCGCTACCCTTCTTCACATGACTGTTACAAGCCCGCAGACACCGCCTTCGCGCCCCGTCCCCCGGCTCCCCGAGGAGCTCGTCGCGTCCGCGACGTTCCTGCTCAAGCGCCTCGGCTTCGCCGCGAAGGAGCGTGCGATGGCGGCCTACGAAGAGACCGGGCTCCACCCCTACCACCACGGCATCCTCATCCTGCTCGGCGAGGGCTCGCGGGAGACGCAGGGCTCGATCGCCGATGCGCTCGGCTACGACCGCGGCCAACTGGTCGGGCTGCTCGACGAGCTCGAGGAGCAGGGGCTCGTCGAACGCCAACGCGATCCCAACGACCGCCGCCGGCACCTTGTCCGGCTGACCCGGGAAGGGAAGCGGATGCTTCGCCGCCTTCGCGCGCTCTCGCGCCAGATCGAGGACGAGTTCCTGGCTCCCCTCAGCGAGAAGGAGCGCGCGAACCTGCATGCTCTCCTGCTCCGCCTCGCAGAGAAGCACGAACCGCGCTGCGCGAACCTGAAACCTCCTGCCTCGACCTAGAGCGCGGAGGCGGCATGATGAACACGCAGATCCCCACGCTGTTCGTCTGCCACGGCGATGACGGCGGGCCGCCGTATCATCCTTGTCGCCGCGTGCAGGAGGCACTCCGCGCTGCCGACATCGGGTACGACAAGGTGATCGCCGGCCACGGCAGTCCGATCCCCTTCCTGCGGAAGGGCTCGCGTGACGCGCTCCGCGCAGCGACCGGGACGACGAAGCTGCCGGCGCTCAAGCTGCCCGACGGGACCATGATCACCAACTCCCGCGCCATCCTCTCCTGGGTCGGCCGGCAGGCCTGATCTCGGCGGCGCAGGTGCCATGCCCAGTGGCAGGGCGGCGTAGAGTGTCTGAGCGAACAAGGAGTTGGTTATGGCGACCGAAGTACAGACCCGGACCGGACGCTGTGCGACTCACGGCACCGTCGAGGGAGCGCGGAATGTCCCCCAGCCCCATTTTCCGTTCGTGATCTACGCAATACGACGTTTGCTCGCCGCGCGACGGCCGTTTCGATGCCCGACGTGTGGAGCACCGGTGACGACGAGCTGAGCGGTTGTCCCTAGATGGATCGCGCCGGCACTGTCATCAGTGTCCAGGGTCTACGCGAGAACTACGGAGAGGTCGAAGCCGTAGCCGGGATCGACCTGGAGGTGTCGCGTGGGGAGATCTTCGCCTTCCTTGGTCCGAACGGGGCGGGAAAGACGACAACGGTGGAGATCCTGGAA
>CATPAS010000112.1 GCA_955652075.1 uncultured Gaiellaceae bacterium
CATCTCGCGAGAACGTTAATCGCTGCCCCCCGATACATGATTAACGTTTCATGTTGTTTCCTAAACGTTTTGTTACCAAGGGTTCCCTCGCGCGGCTGAGGGTGCAAGGGTTGGTAAGGGGAGACGAGGCGGCCCTCCGCAGATGGCGCGCTACCTCCGTGCCGGCTTTTCCTCCTAGGAAGGGGCCGCCTCTATCCCTTGCAGGCCCGTCCGGTGCGCGGGCTTACCGAAATGTCCGAGCGTCACAACGATCGCGTGAGAGTCAGCCTGAGTCGCGGAGACGTGGTGCTTCCGTGGGCGTCTCGGCAAGAGCTGCTGAATCAGCTTCGACGCGTTACGTGGGCGCGACCGATCAGCGAGGCGTTTGAAGCAGTAGGGGTGAGTCCGACGGTATCCCTTTCGAGAGAACAGAAGGGGTTGCTTCTTGCTGCGATTGAACTCTGGGGAGCCCAGGCGCCCGGCGGATTGAAGGCTCTTCCTGATGGCATCTTCAAGCTGCGGAACCGCCTCCACGACGATCTGAACTGAGGGTATGACATCGCAGCGGACAGCATGCGGCCGCTTTCAGCGCGCGATCCATCGCCGGCGCGTGCAAGCCGCGGAGATGGCTGCGCGCAAGATGGGCGGACTCTCGCTCGACGACGCACTCATGCGCTGCGAGTTGCTCGCGAACACCTGATGATGACGCCGGTCTGCGCTGCGAAAGGCTTTACCGCAATTTTGCCTGGTTCTTAGGCTGATCTTAGCGACCGCAGGTTGACTACCTGATGTTGGCCGCACGGCTGATTAGCGAGTGAAAGGATCCTCAAGATGCAGCACAAGAGACGCTGGCTGGTGGCGGCGGTTGCAGCGCTGGCACTAGTCACTGTCGGCGGTGTCGCCTTCGCCGCCGGCACCTCACACTCAGCGAAGAGGAGCGGCGGCCGCGGCGCGATCGTGAGCGCGGTCGCGAGCTATCTCGGCCTATCTACGGAGCAGCTTCGCGCCGACTTGACGAGCGGTGAGACGCTGGCGCAGATCGCGACGGCGCAGCGGAGGTCGGTGAGCGGGCTCGAGCAAACGATCGAATCGGCCATGAAGGCTCGGCTCGACCAGGCGGTCGCTGCCGGCAAGATCACAAGCCAGCGGGAGCAGCTGATCCTGTCTCGGTTGCCTGCGCGGCTGGACAACCTGGTCAACCGGGCTCATCCCAGTGCGTTGATCCGGCGCGGCTTCCTGCGCCGAGCGCTGATCCGCGTGTCGGCCGGCTATCTCAGCCTGACGCCACAGCAGCTTCGCTCGGAGCTTCGTGCCGGTAGGACGCCCGCGCAGGTAGCGACCGCGGAGGGCAAGACGGCCGCCGGGCTCGAGCGGGCAATCGAAACGGCCGTCAAGGCACGGCTCGACCAAGCGGTCGCGGCCGGCAAGATCACAAGCCAGCGAGAGCAGCTCGTCCTTGCCCGGCTGAGCAGCCGGCTGGACGGGCTGGTCAACCGCACGCTCGCACTGCCCTAACGAGCGTCTGCGCCAACACCGATCTCGTCGGCGGCGAGCCCAACGCCCAGGAACTCGTCCGCGTCGTCGTCAGCGCTTTAGCCCTTCGATCGCGTCAAGTACGTCTTTGATGCCTCCGGCTGTCTTGGTATCGAGCCGGTCGAGGATGACCTCGGTGTCCTGGAAGGTCTTGATAGCGCGTGCGTCCGAAGCAGCGCCCTGTACGTTCTGCCCGACGATGATGATCGGGAGCAAGACGAGCTGGAGAAACGCTTGCGAGATCCACGCGACGATGACCACCGTGTTCCCGGACGTGAGGGCCGCAGGCGCAGACACGAGTGCGAGCGCCGTGAAGATGTACGCCGCGCCCATCGTGCCAACGCCCCTCGTGATGAGGACGGCGAGCTTCGCATTGAAGCCCTCCACCTTCGCCATCTCGGCCCTGATCGCCTTCGGATTGAAGCGAACGGCGCTCTCGACGTGAGCGTATATTTTGAGAGGGTCTCTTTCAGCCATGCGTCTCCTCCTTTGGTTACGTGCCCACCCTGAACATCAGCACACGGTGTGGCCCAGCCGTTCAGTCGTCCCCGTACGGGCCGAGGAACCGCTCGCCGTTGACGTGGATGAGGCGTCGACGAGATTCGAACACTCGCAAAACGCGCCCGGCTGACCTGGAGAGCCCGGGCGATGGAATTGGCTTCGTCGATGTGGTGAGGGCCACGATCTGCGCGCAGCGAAGCCCGTGAAAAGAATCGGGTATCGTCCGCGGCCAGGCGCGCCGCAACGATGAGAGGTTGTTCGTATGAAGTGTCGTTCATTTGGCTATGCTCGTGAGCTGATGGGCATCGGTCTCGAGAATCCCGTTCACCTCGTGATGCTTGCGC
Source organism: uncultured Gaiellaceae bacterium (assembly GCA_955652075.1). Taxonomy (GTDB): domain Bacteria; phylum Actinomycetota; class Thermoleophilia; order Gaiellales; family Gaiellaceae; genus 3-1-20CM-4-69-9. The sequence continues at coordinate 2,358 of CATPAS010000112.1, forward strand.
TCTTCGCGCTGCTCCTCTTTGGCCCGAAGCGATTGCCGGAGATCGGGCGCTCGCTGGGCCGAGGACTGCGGGAATTCAAAACGTCGTTGACGGGCGACGCCGACGCGGACCCCGAGCCTACGCAACGATCGCTCAGCGTGACCGCTCCGCTGCCGCGGAGTCGCGCGGCTGAGCTTGAGAACGACGTCGCCGCCGACACGGGGCCGACGCCGAGCAGGTGAGCGGCGGCCTTGGGAGCCGGTCGCGAACCGGCTGGCGACGGCGACGCCCGCCTGCTGTTTTTCCTCACCCTGGCCGCGCTCGTGATCGGTGCCGGCGCGCTGATCGTGTACGTCTCGGTGCATTAGCCTCTCAGTCTGGGAGTATTCGCCCCGCGATCCGGGTAGCTTGCCTGTCGCAAGAAACCCATGCCAGCCCTTTCATGTGATCTCGCCCCACTCCGCCTTGGGTGGAAGACGCTCCTTGTCGCAGGCATGGTGGCAGTGCTGGTCGCCAGCGCGGCGGAGGCCGCCGCCATCTTCACCCCCAACGACCCGCTCGCGCCGCGCCAGTGGTACCTCGCCGCCGATCACGCTTTCGATTACTTCCCGGTCGGACTTCCGCAACTGCCGCCGGTACGTGTGGCAGTGATCGACTCCGGATTGGACTGCAATCATCCCGAGTTCCAAGGCCGCGTAGCCGCGGTCCGCAGCTTCGTCGGTGGCTCGGCTTGTGTCGATCAGAGCGGGCACGGGACGTTCGTTGCCGGCGAAATCGCCGCCGCGACCAACAACGGTGTCGGCATTGCCGGCATCGCCTTTCCCGCCCAACTGCTGATCGCCAAGATCGCGGGAAGCGGCACCGCGGTCTCGGTGGAAGCGGAGTCGAAAGCGATCCGCTGGGCCGCCGACCAAGGAGCGCGGGTGATCAACCTCAGCATCGGCGGCCTACGTGATCCTGCCGATCCCGGGAGCGACAGCTTCTCGCAGCAGGAAGCGGACGCCGTCGCGTACGCGTTCGGGAAAGGCGCGGTCATCGTTGCGTCCGTCGGAAACGGCACCGAGTCGCCCCACGAGCCGTGGCCCTATGCCAGCTACCCGGCTGCGCTGCCGCACGTCCTCGGCGTCAGCGCGTACGACCCGGGGGGTTCGATTCCATCGTTCTCGAACCGCGACAGACGCTACAACGATCTCGCCGCTCCGGGAACGCAAATCCTCTCAACACTGCCGACAGCCTTAACCGCCGCTGATCCATCCTGCACAGATCAAGGCTATTCCGACTGCGGACCAGGCGTTTCCCGCGACGGCGCCGGCACCTCCTTCGCGGCGCCACAAGTGAGCGCGGCCGCCGCGCTGCTGATCGCGGAGAAACCCGATCTAAGACCCGAGCAGGTGATCACCATTCTCGAGCGGACAGCCGACGACATGACTCCCGCGAACGGATGCTCGCAATGTCTGGTCGGCCGCGACCCTGCCAGTGGCTGGGGCCGGCTTGACATCGCGCAAGCTCTGCGCGCGCTCACAGGCCCACTCCCACCCAGCGATCGCTACGAGCCGAATGACGACGCGGGCGCCCGCGCCTTCCCGCTCGCCGGAAGCAAACGCAAGATCTTCGCCACACTCGACTACTGGGACGACCCAATCGATGTCTACCGCGTCGCACTCCGCCGCGGACAAACGCTGACTGCACTCGTCGAGGGCCCGCCCAGCGGCGCGATCACCATGGCGCTCTGGAAACCCGGCACGGTTCATGTCACCGCCGGGCCCGCAGCAACGCGACATTCGCGGCTGCTTCTCACCGAGCGCCCCGGAGGGATGCAGCGATTCACCTATCGGGTGCTCCGCAGTGGCGACTACTACCTCGAGCTACAGCTACGCACGCCCGGCTCTGGGCAGTACGAGCTCGATCTGACAAAGGTACCGGCGCGGACGTCAAGCGTTCCTCGCCCATAACCCGAGGATCGGAACGCGCCACGGGTTCGTAGCTCTGCAGCGCTGCCGAATCTGCGCCCGGAGAGAAAGTTACCGCTTCCTAACGTCCTCCTCACGGATAGTTCATATGAAGAATATGTCATTTATATGGATGGTTTCGTTTAGCTTTCGCATTGAGGTCTGGCAAGAAGCAAGACCTCACCGAGAGGGGGCTTAAGCGCTTCGCTGTTCACCAGCCTTCTGGTTGGCTCGTTTTTTGCGGTTGCGGCGACTCCTTCGCCACCTGCGCCCCCACCCGGACACCGACAACCGCCGCGGCCGGCGATCGTCCGTGAGAACACACGTGCGGGCAGCTCAGCGTGGCTCGGGCCGGAAGCAGCCTCTCCTTCGATCGAGGGCTACAGCTCGGAAGTGACCCTCGCGGTGGGTGAAGACGCTCACTTTCACGTGAGTACGCGACCTGCGGCCCGCTACCGAATCGAGATCTTCCGCCTGGGCTTGTACCAGGGCCTCGGCGGCCGCCGATTCGCCTGCTTGCCGAGCTGCCGCACTGACGAGCAGGGAAAGGCGCAGCCGCTGCCGCAGGCGCCGAGCAGCGACCGCGCGCTGCCGGTGCGTGCGAACTGGCCGGTGACCGATCTGATCCAGGTGCAACCTCGCTGGCTGAGCGGGTACTACGAAGCCCGGTTCGTGCTCACGAGCGGCCAAGGCGTCGGCCAGGGGTCCGAGACGTACTTCGTCGTACGCGCGCCCCCGCGGCGGCACTCGCAGATGCTGGTCCAGGTGCCTGCGAACACGTGGCAGGCCTATAACGACTGGGGTGGCCGGAGTTTGTACGCCGGCCCGACCGGCGCGGGGTTCCGCGTCTCGTTCGACCGGCCGTACGCGCCGAACAAGCAGAGCCCCCTGGCATGGGAGATCCAGCTCGTGCGCTATCTCGAGCGCAGCGGCTACGACGTTTCCTACCAGACCGATCTCGACACCGACCGCGATCCCCACTCGCTCTTGCAGCATCGAGTGGTGATCACTGCCGGCCACGACGAGTACTGGACGAAGGGGATCCGCGATGCCTTCGAGCAGGCGCGAGACCACGGTGTCAATCTCGCCTTCATGGGTGCCAACGTCGGGTTCTGGCAGATGCGCTACGAGGACGCGGGACGGACGATCGTCGAGTACAGAAACGCGCAGCTCGACCCCGAACCAAACGCGGCGCTGAAGACGATCATGTTCCGTCGCCTCCAGCCCCCACGTCCAGAGTGTCAGCTGCGCGCCGTGAACTGGTGGGGAGGCGTCGGCGCAAGCCACGACTACGCGCCGGTCGCGAGTGCCCTCGCCGATGCGTGGTTCAGAAACACTGGCTTCACCGCGGCGAGCACGCTGCGCGGGCTCGTGGGCTACGAATGGGATGCAATCGATCCGAGCTGCAGCGTCCCGACACAGAGGGTGCTTTTCCACTGGACGGGGACAACGGCAAACGCCGACGCCGACGCCGTGCGTTATATCGCTCCCTCCGGCGCGATCGTTTTCAGCACCGGCTCGCTCCAGTTCAGCTGGGGCCTCGACGCCTTCGGCAACCGCGGCCAAGTGCCTGCCGACGCGCGGCTGCAGCAGTTCATGCGCAATGCTCTGCGCGATCTCGTCCGGCGGCACAGCGGGCGTCCGGCGAAGTTCGGCCGTGCCTAGATGTCCGCGTATTCGTTCACGCTCGAACGGGCGCCGGTCGCGAGGACCGGCCGTCCTATTCGAGCGCCTCTGGCGAGTTCGGCAAAAGTCACTGCAACCAGCACTGCCCCGAAGATGTCGCTGAGAACGTGGGCGCCGTTGACGACGAGCATCGTGCCAACAATCAGGCACAACCCTGCCGCCCACACTCGTGC
>CATPAS010000113.1 GCA_955652075.1 uncultured Gaiellaceae bacterium
GACGTCGTAGTCGAGGTTCAGCCCGAGCGCGGTGAGCTTCACGCTGACGTTCGAGTCGAGCCCGCTGCGCTCGATGTCGGCGAAGACGTCCTGGTAGGCACGCACAATCGCCGCCGCCTCGTCTTCGTTCGTGATCTCCTCGCCGAGGACGTCGATCGTCGCCAGCTTGCCCTCTCCATTGACGTGCCGGACCGCCTCGCGCGCGTCCTTCAGCTCCGGCCCGGCGATGTAGCGCTCCGAGAGCTTCTGCACCAGCGGCCGCGGGACGGCCGGAAGCATGCGAACGATCGCGCGGTCGAAGATCGCCAAGGGCCGCGGGAGCTTAGTGCCCCTGCCAGTGATGCTGCCGAGTTTCTGGGTCGCGAGCACCAAGCCAGAGGCCGGCGTGCATTGCTGGTAGGGGCACTACCGCTCGCGCATGAAGCCCTGGCGGGCTGCGCTGACGAGCGCGACCGCTTCAGGAAAGAGCACCCGCATGGCGTCGCGGAGTGCCTGTGCCTGCTCCTCCGGCGTTCCCGACGGCTGCAGCTGCGAGAGGGCAGCACCGGTCAGCTCGACCGCCGTGTTCAGCGTCAGCGTGGCGAACTGCTCGCGCTGGGTCTCGTGCACCGAAGCCGCCTGCTGCTCCGCGAACTCGCGCAGACCGCGAAGGAGATCCTCCGGGTCGCCGCCGAGCGGGAAACTGAATCCACCTTCCATGGTTCACAGCATAGGGACCGCCGAAGGGTTAGGGTCGCGCCGTGGAGGAGCGGGCAGGCGTCGTCCTTCCTTCGAAGCCGGCCGAGCCCGACTGGCCTCGAATGGACCCGCCGAACGTTCTGTGGTTCGCCGGCACGTATGCGATCGCCTTCGGGTCCTACGCCCTGCTCGGCGCGCTGCCCGACTCGCACTCGAGCGTCTGGACCTTCCTTGGGGCGATCGCGCTCCTGCTGGTGTACTCAGCCGCCGCGCACGGCCTGTTGCGCCGGATGTGGTGGGTGCCCGGCGGGCTCGCTGCAGCCCTGGCGGTTGCGCTGGTTCCCGCCGTCGCCGTCGGCTTCCTGCGGCTGATCGACGTCTGGTCGAGCGACTTCCCGTTCACTCATTTCAACGGCTGCGCGGTCGCAGTGGCGGCCGTCACGGCAGTCGCCGGGCTGGTCGCCTACTGGCTCACGCGTTTCTCGTTCCTCTTCTTCACGGTTGTCACCGCGATCCTCGCGGGAGCGCAGTTCCTCGCGGTTGCAGGCGGCTCACCCACGAACGCCGGACGCGCCGCCGCGGCGCTCGTCACCGGTGGCCTGCTCGTGGTCGCCGGTGTTTTCATGGACGCCTTCGGCCGGCGCCGTGACGCGTTCTGGTTCCACGCGCTCGGTTGGCTCAGCGCTGCCGCAGGGCTCGTCTTCTTCATCGTCGAGCCGGGCGGCAACCCGGAGCGCGGTTGGATCCCGATGCTCATCGTGGGCACGCTGATGGTGATTGCCTCCGGCCCGATCGGCCGCGCAACCTGGGCCGTGTACGGCGTGCTCGGCTACTACGCCTCCCTGCTCCACTACATGATCACCGGCTTGAACACGAATCGCTGGACGTTCGCGGTTGCGCTGCTCGCCACGGGACTGAGCATCTTCGTCTTCGGCATGCTGCTCCACCGCTTCGGCCAGGCGTGGGTCGACCGGATCGTGCGCCGCGCGCCGCGCGATTACTCGAGCTCGAGCTTGTAGTTCAGCTCGAGATCGCGAGTCAACTCGTCGATTGCAGGAAGCGCGCTCTGCAGCGCCCCCGCGATGTCCCCGTTCACGGCAGCGGCGCCGAGAGAGTCGAGGTATGCGGGCGAGGCGAGCCGCGGCTCGTCCCCGGTCGGGACCGCTGCGCTCTCCTCGGCGACCTCGACGAGTGCCGCGATGGAGGCCGCATCGCGGATCAACGTGCGATTCGTCAGCGGAGAACCTCGGTGGTTGAGGGCGAGCCAGCTCTGAGTCCCGTCCGCCAGCGCGAAAGCACAGAGATAGACGCGCTCACCGGATGCCGGCTCGACGGGCACGACCGCCGCGAGCTCCTCTCCAGGCGACGCAAACCGCGCCGCAGCCTCGGCGATCCGAGCGACGTCCTCGCTCAGCGACACGGCGCCAGCATAAACTCGGCCCTGTGGCAGGGGTCGTCTCCGCGCGGACGCTCTTCGCCCCGCTCGGGCCGACGTATGACCGCTACGCCGCCGCTCTCTCTTTCGGACAGGACCCGCGCTGGCGCCGGTTTCTGGTCTCTCGCGTCGACGCAGGGTCCGGGGACACCGTGCTGGATGTCGCGACTGGAACCGGCGCGGTGGCGCGCGAGCTACTCAGGCAGAAAGGGTGCACGGTCGTCGGGCTCGATCAGAGCCCCGAGATGCTGGCCGAAGCCCGGCGGCGGCTTCCCGAGAAGGTCACGCTCGTCGAAGGAACGGCCGAGCGGCTGCCGTTTCCCGATGCGTCGTTCGAGGCGCTGACGTTCACGTACCTGCTGCGTTACGTCTCCGATCCTGCCGCAACGTTGCTCGAGCTCGCGCGCGTAGTGCGTCCGGGCGGCACGATTGCGGGCCTCGAGTTTGCTGTCCCGCGCGGTTTGTGGCGGCCGTTCTGGGAGCTATACGTCCGCGTGGGGCTGCCGCTCGCCGGCCGCATGATCTCACCCGGCTGGGCCGAGGTCGGCGACTTCCTGGGCCCGAGCATCCGGAACTTCTACGCGCGCTGGCCGGAGCAGCGGCTGCTCGGGCTGTGGCAGGAGGCCGGGATCGACGCGGCGACGTCGCAGCGGCTCAGTCTCGGCGGCGGCATCGTCACCTGGGGCCGTCGCGCGTGACGGGAACCGCCCGCCCGGCGTTCTACGCGCTCGCGCCCGGCGGGTGGCGCGATTACGTGACGTTGCTGCATCCGCCGTACACGCTCTGGCACCTTTCGTATGTTGCGATCGGCGCGGCCCTTGCTCCCCACTTCAAAGCCTCCGTGCTCGGCCTCGGGCTGCTGGCGTTCTTTCTCGGCATGGGGATCGCGGCCCATGCGCTCGACGAGCTGAACGGGCGCCCGCTCCAGACGCGGATCGGCGACACGACACTCGTGGCGCTGGCCGTCACTTCGCTGGCCGGCGCGGGCGCGATCGGCGTCGCGGTTGCGCTCCGCACGAGCCTCTGGCTCCTCGCCTTCGTCGTAGTGGGGACGTTCATCGCCGTGGCGTACAACCTCGAGCTCTTCGGCGGGCGGCTTCACGGCGATCCCTGGTTCTCGCTGGCCTGGGGAGCCTTTCCCGTGCTCGCGACGTACTTCGCCGCAGCGGAGACGATTCGCGTCGAAGCCGTGCTCGCGGCCGGGTTTGCTGCGCTGCTCAGCCACGCGCAACGGCGCCTGTCGACGCCGGTGCGCCTCGTCCGCCGCCGTGTGCGGGACGTGTCAGGGCGGATCGAGCTGACTGACGGCTCGACTATCGAGATCACCCCTGAAACGCTCACCGCCGAATCGGAGCGGGCATTGCGGGCGCTCTCCGCCGCCGTCGTCTGCCTGGCACTCGCGCTCGTCCTGCTCCGCGTAACCTGACGCCCGTGGGACTGGTCACGATCATGCAGATCGCCTTCGCCGTAGCAGCAGCCGTGGCGGCGCTGACACTGCTCGGCGTCGCCTTCGATCGCGTCCGGCATCGGGTGCTCGTTGCTCTCGCCGTGCTCGTGGGCCTGGCCGCCGTCGCGGCCTGGGTCGGGTTCGGTTTCCGCCCGGCGGCGGATACTGCCGCGGCGGCAGGTGGGATCACCGTCGCGTTCGTCGCACAGCTCGCAGCGGTGAAGCTGCGCGATCTCTTGCGGACCGTGCGGCGCGTCGACGACCAGCTCGCGCGCGCACAGGGGCGGCTCAACTCCCTGATCGCCCGCGAAGCCGACGAGCGAACCGCCGAGCTCGAGCGAACGCTTGTGCGCGCC
>CATPAS010000114.1 GCA_955652075.1 uncultured Gaiellaceae bacterium
CCGGCCCGCGCACGTTCGAGCTGATCTTCGTCGACGACGGGTCGACCGACGGCACGTTCGCGGCACTCGAACGCCTGCACGGCGGCGACCCGCGTGTGCGTGCGGTGCGGTTCAAGCGCAACTTCGGCCAGCATCCCGCGATGCACGCCGGCCTGTCTCGCGCGCGGGGCGACGTGGTGGTGACGATGGACGGCGACCTGCAGAACCAGCCGGAGGACATCCCGAGTCTGGTCGAAGCCGTCGAGGCCGGCTACGACGTCGCGAGCGGTCGTCGCCGCTCGCGCAAGGATCCGGTCGGCCGGTCCCTGCCGTCGCGCCTGATCAACGGCATGCTTCGCCGCTTCACGGGCGTGTCGATCTCGGATTTTGGGTGCGCCTTCAATGCGTACCGCCGCCAGGCCGTCGAGCCGATGCTTTCCTCGATCGGCAAGCAGAAGTTCACCAAGGCTCTTGTTCTCTCCGGCGGCGCGAGCGTCGTCGAGGTGGACGTCGCACATGCGCCGCGGCACGGGCCGTCGCGCTACTCACCCCTTCGTCTCACGCGGCTCGCACTCCATGTGCTGGCCGGCTACTGGCCGCAACCCATCCAGTGGATCGGCGTGCTCCTGGGCGTTGTCTGTTCGCTTGTTGCGTTCGTGCTCGGCATCTACGGCGTCATCTTCTGGATCGACGAGGCGAATTTCCCAGGCCCGCTGTTCGGCGGCGTCGCGATTCTCTCCGTCCTAGGGATCCAGGGCTTCATCCTGGCGCTGATCGGCGAGTACCTCGGCCGCATCCAGCGCGACGTCGAGGGCCGCCCCATCTACACGATCGACCGCGAGCTTTAGCCGCGCGAAAGCTGCGCTTTCGCCCGGAGTTGCGAACGCCCGCTTCGCTGGTGAATGTGCGAGGGCTAAGTCCGCGCGCGCACTCTCATTTGTGGGTCGACGCCACGGGCGCCGCAGCAAGGATTGCTTCTTTGAGCTGGTCGTGCAGCGCGCCTTTCACCAGCAATGCGACGGCCCCGGCCTCGCGCGCCTGGTCGGCGAGCTGCGGCTCGTCGAGGCCCGTGACGAGGATCACCCTCGTCTCCGGGCTGCGCTTGCGCAGGCGGCGCGCTGTCTCCAGACCGTCGATCTCCGGCATGCGCACATCGATCACAGCTACCTCGGCGTGCTGGCTGATCGCGAGCTCGATGGCCGTGCGGCCGTCGCCCGCGGTCCCGATCACCGTCAGCCGGTCGTCGTGGCCGAGCAACAGCGCAAGCGCGTCGACGAACAGACGATGATCGTCGACGATCACCACCCGAACCGGAGTGGACTGGAAATCTCTGGGCATGCTCCTGTGACCTGAGAGTAATCCCCACCCTCCCCCGAATGGCACCTGGCCCAAACACGTAGGCTCTGTCGCGTGGCCAAGCGCGTCCTCGTAACAGGCGGGGCGGGATTCATCCCGTCCAACTTCATCCACCATCTGCTGGCCAAGACGCCGTACGAGGTGGTGTCCCTCGACGCGCTCACGTATGCGGGGAATCTCGACAACCTGAACGGGGCGATGTCGCACGAGCGGCTCTCGTTCGTGCAGGGCGACATCCGCGACGTCGACCTCGTGCGTGAGATCGTCGCCGAGGTAGACGTGATCGTGAACGCCGCGGCCGAATCGCACGTCGAGAAGTCGATCGATGAGGGCGCGCGTGAATTCGTCACGACGAATGTGGAGGGGACGCAGATCCTGCTCGATGCGATCCGTGAGGCGCCGGTGGAGCGGTTCATCCTGTTCTCGTCGAGTGAGGTCTACGGCACGGCGGAGTCCGCGCCCATGGACGAAGAGCATCCGATCAACCCGCGCAGTCCGTACGCGGCGACAAAGGCGGGTGCCGACCGACTCGCTTACTCGTACTTCGTCACCTACGGGCTACCCGTGGTGATCGTCCGGCCGTTCAACAACTACGGGCCGCGCCAGCATCCGGAAAAGGTCGTTCCACGGTTCATCACCCAGGCGTTGCAGGACCGTCCGCTCACCATTCACGGCGACGGACATGCCAGCCGCGACTGGCTCTACGTGGACGACGACGCGGAGGCGATCGAGGCCGTGATCGACGCGCCGCTCGAGAACGTGGCGGGCGAGGTGCTCAACGTGGCGACGGGCATCGACATCCCCGTCACGGAGGTCGCGGACGCCGTGCTCGAGGCGCTCGGGAAGCCGTCGTCCCTCAAGACGTTCGTGACGGAGCGTCCCGGTCAGGTCGACCGGCATATCGGCTCGACAGACAAGATGGAGCGCCTGACGGGTTGGCGGGCGCGAACGTCGTTCGAGGAAGGTCTCGCGCGCACCATCGCGTGGTACCGCGAAAATGAGGTGTGGTGGCGGGGGATCCTCCAGAGCAAGACCGGGGCAAGCGTCTCCTCGTCCTAGGCGCCGGGCCGGCCCAGCTGGGCCTGCTCGCAGCTGCGCGTGCTCGTGAACTGCATGTGATCGCACTCGACCGTCATCCGTCGGCTCCCGGCTTTCGGTATGCCGACCGCCGTGCGATCGTCTCGACGGAGGACGAGTCGGGCATCGAGCGGCTCGCGAGCGCGGAGCGCGTGGACGGGCTGATCGCACCCGGCATCGACTGGCCGGTCGCGATCGCGGCGCGGATCGCGGAACGCCTCGCATTGCCGCATCCCATCTCGCCCGAGACCGCGGCGCTGTCGATCTCGAAGCTGCGCCAGCGCGAGCGCTTCGCGGCAGCGGGGGTGCCGCAGCCGGCGTACGAGATCTGCTCCGGCGCGGACGAGGCGACCGCCGCCGCCGAACGGATCGGCTTTCCCTGCGTGATCAAGGCGCCCGACCGTCAGGGCCAGCGCGGGATCACGCTCGTCCAGGCCGCGGAGGACATCGCCGAGGCGGTGCGTGTCGCGCTCGATGCGTCGCGAACGGCGACGCTGCTCGTCGAGGAACACGTTCCGGGACGTGAGGTGACCGTGAACGCCTTTTCCTCCGCCGGGCACTTCTACCCGCTGACGGTGACCGACCGGCTGACCGCGCCGCTGCCGGCTTTCGGCGTCGCACTCACCCACGCCTGGCCGAGCGAGCTCGAGCCGCCCGAGATCGGCGCGGTCGTGGAGGCAGCGGCAGCCGCGGCGGCGGCGGTCGAGATCGAGAACGGACCGAGCTACACGCAGGTGCTCGTCGGGCCGGACGGGCCCCGCGTCGGCGAGCTCGCCGCGCGTCTCGGCGGTGGGCACGACGCCGAGCTCTGCCGCGTGGCGCTCGGAGTCGACCTGAACGGCATCTCGCTTTCGGCAGCGCTGGGCGAGGAGATACCGGCTGCGAGCCTCGCGCCCGTCGCGCGCGTCGGCGGTGCGTGCGTGCGCTTTCTCGTCGCACCGCCGGGCGAGCTGCGCGAGGTCACCGGCATCGAGGAGGCCTTTGCGCAGGAGGGCATCCGCGGCATCCGCATCTACCGCCGCCCTGGCCATGTCTTCGAGGAGTTCCGTCGCGGCGCCGACCGGGCGGGAGCGATCCTGGCCGTCGGCGAGAGTCGTGAGCAAGCGCTCCAGCGCGCTGACCGCGCCGAAGAGACAATTCGATTCGAGACGGATGTCAAAGCTCTCGTCTGACTCACGGCGCGCAACGATGCTCGGCTTCCAGCCGCCGGCGATCGGCGAAGAGGAGATCGCGGCCGTCGCGGAGACGCTGCGCACCGGCTGGTTGACGACCGGGCCGCGCGCAGCCGAGCTCGAGCGGCGCATGGCGGAGTACCTGGAGGCCGAGCACGTGCTCGCGCTCGCATCCGGGACGGCGGCTCTCCACCTCGCGCTCGTTGCGCTGGGCGTTGGGCCGGGCGACGAGGTGATCACGACGACGATCACCTGGCCCGCGACCGTGAACGTGATCGTGCACAGCGGCGCGACGCCGGTCTTCGTCGACGTGCTCGAGGGTGACCTCAACATCGACCCCGCCCTGGCTGCGGACGCCGTGACCGCGCGGACGAAGGCGATTGTGCCGGTCGACCTCGCGGGACAGCCGGCAGATCTCGATCCGCTGCTCGAGCTCGGAGTCCCGATCGTCGAGGACGCCGCTCACGCCGCGGAGAGCTGGTACCGCGGGCGGAAGGTCGGCTCCATCGCCGACGTGACCTGCTTCTCGCTCTACGCGACGAAGAACATCGCAGCCGGCGAAGGCGGGCTGATCGCGACCGGCCGCGACGATGTCGCCCAGGCAGTGCGCGATCTGCGGCTGATGCGGCGCGGCGACGGCTCGCGCTACGACATCGCCGTGCCCGGCTACAAGGCGAATCTCTCCGACGTGCTCGCGGCGATCGCGCTCTGCCAGCTCGACAAGGTCGAGCGGCACGCCGAGATCCGGCGTCGTCAGTTCGCAGCGTACGACGACGTTGTCGCGGAGCTGGCCGGAATCACGCCGCTCACCCGTGACGACCGTGACGTGCATGCGCTTCACCTGTACGTCGTGCGTGTGGACCGAGAAGCTGCGGGTGCGACGCGCGACGAGTACCAGCGCGCGCTCGCCGAGGAGAACATCGCGACGTCGATTCATTTCCTCCCCGTGCACAAGCTGACCTTCTATCGGGAGCGGTTTCCCGACCAGGCCGCCCTGCCGGTAGCGGAACGCGCAGGTGACGAGATCCTCTCGCTGCCGTTGTCGCCGGCGCACTCCGACGGCGACATCGCCGACGCCGTCTCGGCCTTGAGACGCGTACACGAGCGCTTCACGGGATGACCCGCAAGCTTCTCGTCAGGATCCTCCTGACGCTGGCCGTCACCGGCGGCTGCCTGGCCTACATCCTCTGGCAGCTGAACGTGCGGAGGACGGCGCACATCCTCGTCCACTCGAATCTCGGCTGGTTCGCGGGCGCGGTGGTCGTGATGCTCGCGGGCGTCCCGCCGATGGCGTACCGGTGGCAGAAGCTGCTCGAGGCACGGGGGATTCATGAGCGGCTTGCGTGGTTGATCCGCTCGTACCTCGTCTCGTACACCGCAGGGCAAGTGCTCCCGACCGCAGTTGGGGGAGACGCCTCGCGTGTCTACGAGAGCGCGCGCCGCCATCCGGGCAGGCTCGGCGATCTGACCGCGATCGTTCTGCTCGAGCGTGCGCTGGGCGGGGTGGCGACGCTCGCCCTCGCTGCGATCGGCTTCGCGCTCGCCGTCGGCCGCTACAACGTCGGCGCCTATCTCTGGGTCGAGGGAGCGTTCGTTGTCGGCACGATCGTCCTGGCGCTCCTGTTCTTCTCCCATCGCGCCCGCGGGCCGCTGCGCCGTTTCGTTCCGCTCCTGCGCCGCCTGCGCATCGAGAGGGCGCTGCGCGCCCTCTATGAAGGCGTGCACGTCTTCCGCGCACACGTCCGGCTGATGGCCTGGATCTCACTGCTGACCCTCGGCGTGCAGGCGGTGCGCGTTCTGGCGATCTGGATGGCCGGCCGGTCCGTCGGGATCGAGCTTTCGCCCCGCCCCTACTACGTGATGGGCCCGCTCCTCTTCCTTGTCATCCTCGTGCCGTTCACGATCAACGGCCTCGCGGTGCGCGAGGCGTTCTTCGTCAGCTTCCTGACCCAGCTCGGGGTCGACAAGGAGTCCGCGCTGGCCTGCGGCTTTCTGTTCTTCGTCGTCACGATCGCAATCGCGCTGCCCGGCGCAGTGATTCTGGCAGTCGAGAACCTGCGTGGGGTCGCGCGGCCCCGAGCGCCCGAGCTGAGATAGCCTCCGCCGCGGCCATGCGCGTTCTCATCACCGGCGGCGCCGGCTTCATCGGCTCGCATCTCGCCGACCGGCTTCTCGCCGAGGGGCACGAGGTTCGGGCGCTCGACAGCCTAGACCGCCAGGTTCATCCGGCCGGGGAACGGCCCGACTACCTCGACGGCGATGTCGAGCTGCAGGTCGGCGACGTCCGCGATCACGACGCAGTTCGGCAGGCGCTCGACGGCACCGACGCCGTGGTGCACTTCGCCGCCGCAGTCGGCGTGGGGCAGTCGATGTACGAGATCGAGCGCTACACGTCGATCAACGCGATCGGTGCGGCCGTTGTGTTGGAGGAAGCGCTCGAGCGCCGGGACCAGATCCGTAAGCTGGTCGTCGCCTCGTCGATGTCGATCTACGGCGAGGGCCAGTACCGCAATCCTCAAACGGGCGAGTCGGGCCTGGCACCTGGTGTGCGACCCGAGAGCCAGCTCGCCGCGCGCGAGTGGGATGTGCTCGCCGACGACGGGACGCCGCTCGAGCCCGAGCCGACCGCCGAGACGAAGCGGCTGCGGCCCACTTCCATCTACGCGATCGGCAAGCGCGACCACGAGGAGATGGTGCTCGCCGTCGGAGCGGCGTATGGCATCCCCGCGGTCGCACTCAGGTTCTTCAACGTCTACGGCGAGCGCCAGGCGCTCTCCAATCCCTACACCGGAGTGGCTGCGATCTTCTCCTCACGCCTGCTGAACGACCGTGCGCCGCTCGTCTTCGAGGACGGCAAGCAGACGCGCGATTTCATCGATGTGCGCGACATCGCGCGCTGCTGCGTGCTCGCCCTGCAGGACGACGGCGCCGACGGGCGGACGCTCAACGTCGGGACAGGTCGGCCGACGTCGATCGTCGAGGTCGCACAGGTGATCGCGCGCGGGCTCGGCAGGGAGCTCGAGCCCGAGGTCGTGAATGAGTTTCGCGCGGGCGACATCCGCCATTGCTATGCCGACACGCAACTCGCGAACGAGCTGCTCGGCTTCCGCGCGGAGATTTCGTTCGAGGCCGGGATGCAGGAGCTGCTCGCCTGGCTCGAAGGGCAAGAGGCCGCAGACTCGGTTGACGCGGCGCGCGAAGCGCTCGTGGCGCGCGGCCTCGCCCGTTAGTGCCGGATCTCAGCGTCTCGATCGTCAACACGAATAGCCGCGAGCTTTTGCTCGCCTGCCTCGAGTCGCTCGCCGGCACGGCTGCGGAGGTCGTCGTGCTCGACAACGCTTCGGAGGACGGCTCCGCCGAGGCGGTGCGCGAGCGTTTTCCCGATGTGCGCCTGATCGCGCAATCGCACCGCGCGGGGTTCGGCGCCAACCACAACACCGTGATCCGAGCGACCACCTGCCGCTATGTCTACGTCCTGAACGAGGACACGACCGCGGGCGACTGGGGCTTCGAGGCCCTGACGACATATCTCGACGCCCACCCACGCGTGGCCGCGCTCGGCCCGCGGCTCGTCTATCCGGACGGCCGCCTGCAGGATTCGGCGTGGCGGTTTCCAACGCCGCTCGTGAGCATGCTCGGGCTCGTAAGCCTTGGCAGGCTCGGCGTGACGCAATCGCGCGGCGACGCGCCGCGCGCGGTCGACTGGGTGATGGGCGCCGCGGTCGTGCTGCGAAGAGAAGCGCTCGACGAGGTCGGGCTGTTCGACGAGGGCTTCTTCCTCTACTCGGAGGAGGTCGACCTGCAGACGCGGCTGCGCCGCGCCGGCTGGGAGGTGCACTACTTCCCGCTGGTGAGCGTCGTGCACCACGAGTCGCAATTCAGCGCCGACATCCCGGAGCGGCGCATCAACGAGATGTGGCGCAGCCGTCACCGCTACTGGCAGAAGCACCACAGCGGCGCTGGCGCCCGCATCGCCGCCCTTGCAACAGGTGCTCAGTATGCGGCCCGCGCTGCGTTGTCCCCGGTAGCGCGACGCGATCCTCGGTTGGGAGCGCGCATGCGTTTGCACGCGCACGACTCGCTGCGCGTGACGGGACCCGGCTTGCGTGAGCTGGCGGACGAATGGAACGGCCGTGTGGGCACTGCGCCGCAGCGTTAGCGGCGCGCCGATCCTGCTGCTTTCGCTGCCGCTGCTGGGCGTCGCACGACTGCTCCCGGCGTACGGCGCGGGGCTCTGGCTCCGGCTCGTTGCGGCATCGCTCGTCCTGCTTGTGCCCGGGGCGCTCGTCGCGCGGGCGCTGCGTCTGCGCGGCGCTTCGGCGACCGTCGCGTGGGGGCTCGGCGCGCTCGGGCCGGCGCTCCTGCTGGTCTTCGTCGTCCACAGCTCGATCTTGCTCGCGCTCGCCGTCCTCGGCGCCGTCGCGCTCGTCGCGCTTCCATTCGCGCTCCGTGTCGTTTCCGGGCCGCCTGCGTGGGACACGCTTGCGATTGCGTTCCTCGGGCTCGCGTTCGGCATCGCGCTCTGGCACGTTGCGGGCGCTATCAGCGGCGACGCGCTGTTCCACCTCGGGCGGGTGCAGAAGCTCTATTCGTTCGGCGACCTGCACGTCCGCTCGGTGGACGAGTTCGCCGACGGCGGCCTCCATCCGGGGTATGCCTTCCCACTCTGGCATGCGTTCCTCGCCCTCGTCGCGAAGCTCGGCGGAGTCGGCCCGGCCCAGGTGCTGTTGCACGAGCAGAGCGCGATCGCTCCGGTCGCGTTTGCAGTCGTATACGAGGCGGGACTCGCGTTGTTCCGCTCGGTCTGGCTGGGAGCGGCCGTGCTCACGGCGACGGTCTCCGCCGTCGCGCTCGCTGCGGGACACGGAGGGTCCTACGCGCTGCTCAGCCAGCCGGGAACGCTCGACCGCCACGTCCTCGTGCCGGCGGCGCTCACGCTCTTCTTCCTCTTCCTGCGGCATCCAGGCTGGGTGCTCGGCCTCTCGCTCGCGGCGATCGGCGTGGAGGTGCTGCTCGTGCACACGAGCACCGCCGTCTTCCTCGGCGTCCCGCTGCTCGGCTTCGCCGTCGCTCGCGCGGTGCTTGCCCGAGCCGATCTGCGCAGCTCGGCGACCGCCTTGGCGGCGATCTTCTTGCCGGCCGCCGCTGCGCTTGCGTGGCTCCTGCCGCTGGTTCGCGAGACGAAGTCGTATTCGCCGGCGCTGGGCGAGCTGGAGCGCGCGCTGAGGAAATACGGGAGCGAGCTGAACGTCGACTCGCTGCACCGCTACGCGCTTCGTCCCGAAGTGGTCTCGCGCGCCGGGGCCGTCGCGGTGGCCGGGCTCGTGCTCGTCCCACTCGCGGCGTTCGCTGCCCGGCAGCGCTGGGCGGCGTTCGTCCTCGGCGGAACGCTCGCCGTCCTGGGAATCGAGCTGATTCCGTGGGTGTTCCCGCACTTCGCGGACGCGGTCTCGATTTCGCAGGCGCGGCGTCTGGCCGGTTTCGTGCCGACTCCGTTTGCGCTCGCCGGTGGAGCAGCGGTAGTCACCGGAATGGTGGGCCCGCTCGTGCTCCCAGCCGCGCTCGGCGCAGGCATCGCCCTGCAGCTGGCGTTTCCCGGCGACTTCGGGCCCGGGCTGCACGGAGGCGGTCCCGCTTTCGCGACCTGGACCGCGGCGATCGGCGGAGCCGTCGCGCTCGTCGTCGGCCTGAGACGGACGCACAGAATCGAAGCACGCACCTGGATCGTCAGTGCCGCAGTCGCGCTTTTCTGCATCCCCGTCGCGGTTCACGGCTTCCGGCAGTGGTCGCCCGCGGCTTCGGGCGATCCGTTCGCGCCGACGCCCG
>CATPAS010000115.1 GCA_955652075.1 uncultured Gaiellaceae bacterium
CCCCGACCACCTGCAGGATGTCCTCGCCGCAGAGCCGGGCGTAGCGGGCCCGGATCGTTGCCTCCGAGACTCCGAGCCGTGAGGCGATCGCCCGAAAGGACTCCCGGCCGTTTGCCTGGAGCGCCTCGATGATGCCCTGGTCCAGGCCGTCGATCCGCGGGGGCGCGCTGATGGCTCCCCGGCGAGGCTCGGCCATGGCCGGCTGCGCGATCGATCTACGCAAAGCGAGGCGATTCGTACCATTCCCTGCGCAATCGGTCAATCCGGCGGGGCTTTTCGAGCGGTATTGCGAACCATTCCCCTTGATCTTCACCCGCGGATCGTGGATCCTCGACAGCTGTGAAAGTGTTGGTGGTCGGCTCGGGAGGCGTCGGATCCGCCATCGCGGCGATCGCGCAGCACCGGTCCTTCTTCGACCACATGGCCCTCGCGGACGTGGACGTCGAGCGCGCTCGGCGTGCGACGTCGGGCCTCGGCGAGCCGGATCGGTTCTCCGCGCTCCGCCTGGACGCGTCGGACCCCGGCGCGATCGTCGCCGCAGCCCGGGAGATCGGCGCCGACGTGATTGTGAACGCGGCGGATCCGCGCTTCAATCCACAGATCTTCTCGGCCGCCTTTGAGGCGCGCTGCACCTATCTGGACATGGCGATGACGCTCTCGGAGCCGCATCCCGAACGGCCGTACGAGCAGCCCGGCATCAAGCTCGGAGATCGACAGTTCGCGGAGCACGAGCGCTGGCAGGAGGCCGGCCTGCTCGCCCTGCTCGGCATCGGCGTCGAACCGGGATTGTCCGACGTATTCGCCAGGTACGCCGCAGATCACCTGTTCTCCTCGATCGACGAGATCGGCGTCCGCGACGGGGCGAACATCGTCGTCGACGGCTACGCCTTCGCCCCCACGTTCTCGATCTGGACGACCATCGAGGAGTGCCTCAATCCGCCGCTCGTCTGGGAACGCGAGCGTGGGTGGTACACGACCGAGCCGTTCTCCGAGCCGGAGGTCTTCGACTTCCCCGAGGGAATCGGCCCGGTCGAGTGCGTCAACGTGGAACACGAGGAGGTTGTCCTGATCCCGCGCGAGCTCGAGTGCCGAAGAGTCACATTCAAATACGGGCTTGGCGAGGAGTTCATCCAGGTGCTGCGCACGCTCCATCTCCTCGGCCTCGACTCTACGCAGCCCGTGCGCGTAGCAGATGCCGAGGTCGCCCCCCGCGACCTCGTTGCAGCAGTACTGCCGGATCCGGCGTCGCTCGGCGATCGTATGTCGGGCAAGACGTGCGCCGGGACGCTCGTCACGGGAGTGGGGATCGACGGCGCAGACCGTTGCGTCTACCTCTACCACGTCGCGGACAACGAGCAGACGATGCGCGAGTACGGGAGCCAGGCCGTGGTCTGGCAAACCGCCATCAACCCTGTCATCGCGCTCGAATTGCTCGAGGACGGAAGCTGGAAGAGGACGGGGGTACTGGGACCCGAGGCCTTCGATGCAGACGGTTACCTCGAGCACATGCGATCCTTGGGTTGGGACTACGGCGTCAGTGAGAGGAGCACCGCGAGTGTCATCTAGCGTCGAGCAAGCAACTGAGAGCACGCGGATCCTGGAGGATCGCGAGCGATACGTGGCCCGCGGGGTCGCGACGACCCCGCTCGTCGTTGCCCGGGCCGAAGGCGCGCGCATCTGGGACGTCGACGGCCGCGAATACGTCGACTTCGCCGGCGGGCTCGGGTGTCAGAACACCGGCCACGGTTTCGCGGCCGCGGCGATCCACGAGCAGGTCGACCGTTACCTGCACCAGTGCTTCATGGTCGGGATGTACGAGGCGTACGTCGAGGTGTGCCGGCTGCTCGACGAGACGTGGCCCGGCGAGCGCGAGACGAAGTCGCTGCTCGTGAACTCCGGCGCCGAGGCAGTCGAGAATGCCGTGAAGATCGCTCGCACGGCAGCAGGGCGGCCGGCTGTGATCGTCTTCGACCACGCCTTCCACGGCCGCACGAGCCTCACGATGGCGATGACGGCGAAGGTCGTCCCTTACAAGCAGGGATTCGGTCCGTTCCCGGGTGAGGTCTACCGCGCACCCGCGCCCTACCCGTACCGCGGCGTCTCGTCCGACGACGCGATCCGCGGGCTCGAGTTGCTGCTGAAGCAGGACGTGGATCCGGTCTCGGTCGCCTGCGTCGTGCTCGAGCCGGTTCAGGGTGAGGGCGGCTTCGTCGAAATGCCCGCGGACTTCCCACGCCGGCTCAAGGAGATCTGCGAGACCCACGGAATCCTCTTCGTCGACGACGAGGTGCAGGCCGGTGTCGGCAGGACCGGCCCGGTGTGGGCGATCGAGCACTACAGCGTCGAGCCCGACCTGATCGTGTCGGGCAAGTCGCTCGGCGGCGGACTGCCGCTCGCCGGCGTAACCGGTGGCGCCGAGCTGATGGACAGCGTCCAGCCCGGCGGGCTCGGCGGCACCTTCGGCGGCAACCCGCTCGCTTGCGTCGCGGCGGTCGAGGTGCTCCGCGAGGTCAAGAGCGACGCGTTCCGCAAGCGGGCCGAAGAGCTGGGTGCGCGAATCCGCGCACGCCTCGAGCAGCTCGCAGCCCGGAACGCCGCTGTCGGTGAGGTGCGCGGCCTCGGGGCCATGCTCGCGCTCGAGCTCACCGACCCGACGCCCGACCTGGCCAAGGCGGTGACGTCCGCCGCACGTGACCGCGGCCTCGTCCTCCTCTCTTGCGGTATCTACGGAAACGTGATTCGCATTCTCGTCCCCCTCACGATCGACGACGCGCTGCTCGAACGCGGGCTGGACCTGCTGGAGGAATCGCTTGGCGACGCCCGCGCTGGCTGAGTCGGAACCGGCAGCACATCCCATGCCTGCGGCCGAGATCGACGTCAGGCTGGCCGGAATCCGCAAGACCTACGGCGACGTCGTGGCGGTCGACCGGGTCGACCTCGAGATTCCTGCCGGCGAGTTCTTCACGCTGCTCGGTCCTTCGGGGTCGGGCAAGACGACGACGCTCCGGCTGATCGCCGGCTTCGAGCGTCCCGACGAAGGGCGGATCGAGCTCGGCGGAGCCGACGTCACGAACCGCGCGCCCTACGAACGTGACGTCAACACCGTCTTCCAGGACTACGCGCTCTTTCCACACATGACCGTCGCGGACAACGTCGCATACGGCCTGCGCGTCAAGCGCGTCCCGCGCGCAGAGCGCAGACGCCGCGTGGAGGACATCCTGAAGGTCGTGCGGCTGCCGGACCTTGGCGACCGCAAACCGGTCCAGCTCTCCGGCGGCCAGCGGCAACGCATCGCGCTCGCCCGCTCACTCGTGAACACGCCGCGCGTGCTGCTCCTCGACGAGCCGCTCGGCGCCCTCGACTTGAAGCTTCGCCAGGAAATGCAGATCGAGCTGAAGCGCATCCAGCGCGAGGTCAGCGAAGTCGGCATCACCTTCGTCTACGTCACCCACGACCAGGAGGAGGCGCTCACGATGAGCGACCGCCTCGCCGTCTTCAACGAGGGCCGGATCGAGCAGATCGGTGCGCCGGCCGAGGTCTACGAGCGTCCCGCGACCGAGTTCGTTGCCGGCTTCGTCGGCGTTTCGAACGTGCTCGAGCGGGACGGCAGGAAGTTCACCGTCCGTCCGGAGAAGATCCGGATGCACTTCGACGAGGCCGGCGCCCGCGAGCTGGGCCGGATTCGCGACGTCGTCTACGTCGGCATGTTCACCAGATACATCGTCGAGCTCGACTCCGGGGGCGAGCTCACCGTCGTCAGACAGAACCTCGAGACATCTTCGCAAGAGGCGCTCGAGTTCAGGGGCAGACGGGTGCGCCTCGAGTGGCGTCCCGAGCACACCTTCGAGATCCAACGAGGAGGAGGAGCATGAAGAGGACTCGCAGGGTTCACGTACTCGTCGCGACACTGGCCGCGGCGCTGTGTGTGCCGGCGTCGGGAGTCACGAGCGGCAGCAGCCAGAACAGTCTTCCGACGAAGATCGGCAAGGGCGAGGGCTCGCTCAACCTGATCGAATGGATCGCCTATTCCGACAAGAGCTTCGCGAACAAGTTCCAGAAGGACACGGGCTGCAAGATCCATCGCAAGGACGCGAATACCTCGAACGACATGGTCGCGCTCATGCGCACGGGCGGTGGCGGTGGCGGCGGTCAATACGACCTCGTCTCGGCATCCGGCGACGCGAGCCTGCGGCTCATCCGGGGCGGCGACGTCCAACCGGTCAACATCAACTTGATCCCGAGCTGGAAGGACTTCATCTCCATCTTCAAGTCGCCTGCGCACAACACGGTCAACGGCGTGCACTACGGAGTCTCGGTGCAATGGGGGCCGAACACGCTCCTCTACAACACGAAGAAGGTGAAGCCTGCCCCGACGAGCTGGGCATCGCTCTACGACAAGAAGTACAAGGGCAAGATCACGGTGCCCGACAACACGATCCAGATCGCCGATGCGGCGCTTTACCTGATGAAATCCCGGCCGAGCCTCGGTATCCAGGATCCGTACGAGCTGAACAAATCGCAGTTCGATGCCGCCGTCTCGTTGCTGAAGCAGCAGCGATC
>CATPAS010000116.1 GCA_955652075.1 uncultured Gaiellaceae bacterium
GCACTGGCAGCGGACTGGCTGACGTCGACGTGGGATCAGAACGCCGGGCTCTACGTCGGCGGTCCAGCCGCGTCGGTCGTCGAGCAGGTGGTGCACGAATGGGTGTGCGACCTCCTTGGCCTGCCGGAGCATGCATCCCTCGGGCTCGTCACCGGGACGCAGATGGGCAGCGTCACGGCCCTTGCTGCGGCGCGCTTCCGCGTGCTCGAGCGGTCGGGCTGGGACGTCGCGCGCGACGGTCTCGCCGGCGGTCCGCACATTCGAGTGCTCGTGGGCGCCCAGCGGCACGTGACGATCGATCGGGCCTTGCGCCTCCTCGGGCTCGGCGCGCCGGAGGTTGTCGGCGCGGACGCCCAGGGCCGGCTGGACGTTGCGGCGTTGCGCGACGCCTTGCGCGAGGGCGACCGGCCGACGATCGTCTGTGCGCAGGCAGGAGAGGTGAACACCGGCGCGTTCGATCCCTTCGATGAGATCGCCGACGCGACGGCCGAGCACAGCGCATGGCTCCATGTCGACGGCGCCTTCGGCCTCTGGGCGGCCGCGAGCCCCCGCCTCCGCCACCTCGTTCACGGTGCGGAGCGGGCCGACTCGTGGATCACAGACGCGCACAAGTGGCTGAACGTTCCCTACGACTCCGCGCTCGTCCTCTGCGCCGATCCTGAAGCCCATCGCGCCGCGATGACGGTCAGCGCGTCGTACCTGATCCAGGACGACACGCGCGCGGTGCGCGATCAGATGGACTGGGTGCCGGAGTTCTCACGGCGTGCGCGCGGGTTCGCGGTCTATGCCGCGCTGCGCTCGCTTGGACGCAGCGGACTCGCCGAACTGGTCGAGCGCACGTGCGAGTGCGCGAGCCGCTTCGCAGAGGGAATCGCAGAGCTCGAAGACGTCAAAGTGTTGAACGATGTCGTTCTGAACCAGGTGCTCTTCCGCTTCGAGACCGACGAGCAGACGGAACGTGTCTTGCGCACCGTGCAGGAGGCGGGCGACGTCTGGATGAGCGGGACGACGTGGGACGGCCGCCGCGCCATTCGCCTTTCTGTCTCGAACTGGCAAACCGAGGACGAAGAGATCGAGCTAGCGCTCGAGGCGTTCAGGACGGCGAGTCAGTCGCCGGCCCACGCGCCGGCGCGGTAGACCTGGCCCTCGAGCCGATGGCCGAGCAAGCTCTCGAGCCAAAGAGAAGTTTCGATCAGTGCGTCGAGGTTCACCCCGGTCTCGACGCCCTCGCCCTCGAAGATGTAGACGAGATCCTCCGTCGCGATGTTCCCAGTCGCGAGCGGCGCGTACGGACAGCCGCCGAGGCCGCCGCAGGAAGCGTCGAACAGCGTCGCGCCGGCCTCGAGCGCCGCGACCGCATTCGCATAGCCCGTGTTGCGTGTGTTGTGCAGGTGCACCCCGGGGGCGTGGGTGCGCTCGACGAGGTCGTGCACCTGCCGCGGCGTCGCAACCCCGATCGTGTCCGCAAGGACGACTTCGGCGGACGGAAAGCGAGCAGCCAGCTCCGCGACCATGCCTGGATCAACACGACCTTCGAAGGGGCAGCCGAAGGCAACGCTGAGCGTCAAGGTCACTGGCAGCGTTGCACGCTCGATCACAGCGGCCGCAGCCGCCGCCGCCTCCTCGACGGATTGGTTCGCATTCCGCCTGGTGAAGCTGTCGGTGACCGCGAGCGTGAAGTTGACACGATCGAGACCGGTTGCGGCCAGCCGCTCGTAGCCCTTGTCGTTCAGCGCAAGACCCGAATACTCGGTCCCGACGCGACGCTCGATCGCGGCGACCACCTCTTCGGCCCCCGCCATCTGTGGCACCGTGTCCGCGCGGACGAAGCTCGCGGTCTCGACGCGCGGCAGCCCGGCAGCAGCGAGCCGGTTGACGAGCTCTGCGCGGACCGCCGGGGCGAGCGTCTCCGGCTCGTTCTGGAGCCCGTCACGCGGCCCCACGTCGCAGATCGTCACGCGCACGATGAGGCTACGCGCCCGGCCGCTCGAGCTGCCGGAGAATCGTCCCCACCTCACCTGCGAGGTCCTGCGCCAGCTCGACTTCCCCGTCATTGAAGCGGCGTCCTTTCTCGCCGTACACCTCGACGAGCCCCCAGGCGCCGTCCTCGGCCTCGATCGCGACCATCAGCAGCGCGTCGAACCCCAACTCCTGCAGGAGCTTTACCTCGTTCGCGTCGGGCTCGGGATCGTTCCGGGACACCGTCCGCGGCCTCCGCTCCTCGATCACCGCGCGCGTGAGTGGATAGTCCGAGATCAGATACCCGTGGCCGAGGCGGTTCGGCGGACCGCTCCGCTGATGCTGCATCAGGTCGACGAGCAGATCGCCGATCACGCGGGAGATCGTGCAGGCGGGCGCGTCGAGCAACTCGACGTAGGCACGCGCGGTCGCACCAAGGAGGCCGGGGACAGTCTTCTCAGCGCGAAGCCGTTCTCTGGTGGCCGCGATCCGGGCAGCCTGATCGACGCTCATGCGTCGATCTTACGGAGCGCTCTATCCGTCGAAGCCGCTCGAGTCGACCTTCTCGGGCTCGATCAGCACCTTGACCCGGGTTTCCTCCGGCTTCCGCCACGGATATTCGTCCTTGCCGAGGTACTTCTTCGCGAGCTTGTCGATCTGCTCGTCAGCGCCCTCTTCCGTCAGTTCGGCCGGGCCGCTCACCGCCACCCACTTCCAGGCGTTGTTCGGATCGACCATCAGCAGCGAGGCGCGGGGGTCCCGCTCGAGATGCCTCACTTTCGCCCGGCCCCGAGCCGTGTTGAACGACACCTTGCCGTCCTCGACGTCGACCCAGACGATGGTGGAGTGCGGCGATCCGTCCTTCCGCAGGGTGGTCGCGACTCCGGCGTACGGGCTCTCGTCCAGGAACTGCCGTGGCTTCTCCCCAATCTTCACCATCCCTCACCTCCGATTGTTTTGACTGACAACGACGCCAGCCGTTAGCGTCTTCCCCGATGGCCGTCGTCTTATCTGTGGGGACCCGCAAAGGCCTCTTTCTGCTACGCCCCGGCGGCGGCGGTTCCGGCTGGGACGTCGAAGGCCCGCTCCTTCCCGGCTGGTCCGTCTACCACGCGATCGTCGACCCACGGGACGGCGTTCTCTATGCGGCGACGAACAATCCCTTCTACGGCGCGACCGTGCACCGCTCGAACGACCTGGGCAAGAACTGGGAGCGTGCAGAGGAGATCGGTCTGCCGGAGGAGTCCGGGCTCAAGCTCAACGCAACCTGGCACATCGAGCCGGGCCGCGACTCGGAGTTGTGGCTCGGCGGCGATCCGGGCGTGCTCTTCCGTTCGGATGACGGCGGCCTGACCTGGGAAGTGAACCGTAGCCTGCTCGAGCATCCGACTCGAGAGAGGTGGCAGCCCGGTGCGGGAGGCATGTGCTGCCACTCGATCCAGCTCGTGAACGGGACGATGTACATCGCAATCTCTGCGGCAGGCGCGTTCCGCAGCGAAGACGGTGGCGGGAACTGGAGGCCGATCAACAAGGACGTCGCGGCGGACTTCCACGCGGAGAAATACCCGGAGGTCGGCCAGTGCGTGCACAAGCTGCTCGCGCATCCGGCGAAGCCCGAGCGGTTGTGGCAACAGAACCACTGCGGCGTCTACCGCTCGGACGACCGCGGCGACAACTGGGAGCGGCTCGACGGGAACGGATTGCCGTCCGGCTTCGGGTTCGGCCTCGCGCTCGACCCTGACGACGCGGACGTGGCCTACGTCGTTCCCGAGGAGTCCCAGGAGTACCACTACACGTCCCAGGGACGGCTCGGCGTGTATCGCACCGCCGACGGCGGCAAGTCGTGGGAGCTCGCGGCGAACGGTCTGCCGGAGCGGGCCTGGGCGGCAGTCCTGCGCGAAGGCTGCACGTTCGACGACGCCAACGTCTACTTCGGAACGCAGAGCGGTTCCGTGTGGACGGCTCCACAGGGAGTCTCGAGCTGGACGGAAGCGGTGCGGGACCTGCCGCCGATTCTGTCCGTCGAAGCAGCGGCCGTCTGACGTGGCGACAGTGCTACTGCCCGGAACGCTCGCGGCCGAGGCGGGCGGGCAGAAACGGTTCGAGCTCGATGCCGGCACCGTCGGCGAGGCCTTGCGTCAGCTTCCCGTGACGAATCTCCTCTTCGACGAGTCGGGCGAGTTGAGACGGCTGGTCAATGTCTACGTCGACGGCGTGGATGCGCGCGGCGGCCGTCTGCTGGACGAGCCGGTGACCGAGCAGTCGGAGGTCCGGGTCGTGGGCGCAATCGCTGGGGGCTAGCGCAGCTCTTTCAAGGTCGTCCAGGCCCGTGCCGATCCTTCACTGGTGCGGGTCATTGCAGTGCTCCTCGTCGTTGTCGGCGGCCTCGCGGCGCTCGGCTTCGCGCGCCATGAGGAGCGGGTGCGGGAGCAGGACCAGCTGGGAGCGATCGCAAGCGATCTCGCCGGCCGCAAGGTCGGGGTCCGGTGCCCGAGCTTTGTCGCGAGCCTCGTCGATACGCGAGGCGAAGCGGGAAGCGTGCAGTTCGACGACGCGGGGCGCCCGGCCAACCACACGGACCTCTCGCCGCAGACGTGCAAGCTGCTGCGTGATCTCGACAGCGTCGACTTCTCGTGCATCGGCCGCGGCGACTGCGGCTTCACGCAGTTCGCCGCCGGCTGGGCCGCGCACACGCTTGCACATGAGGCGTTCCACCTGCGCGGGTTCCAGGACGAGGGCGTGACCGAATGCTACGCGCTGCAAAACACCGCGTTCGTTGCGGAGCGGCTCGGTGTGCCGACGCAACAAGCGCAGAACCTTCAGGCCTGGTTGTACAAGCGTGGCTACCCGAACGAGCCGACGGAGTACCAATCGCCGCAGTGCTACGACGGAGGCCCGTTGGACCTCCGCCCGCAACAAACCCGGTTCCCCTAGTCGCAAAAGCCGTTGTCGCAAGGCGTCGCTTGCGATGCCGCAGACTACGCTTCTAGGGCCGGTCCGCTATCGAACGCTTACTTCACCGTCGTAGGGATGTTCTTGATCTTGCCGGCGATGATGTCGGCGCGGATCTGCATGACCTTTGCGACTTCGGACTTCGGCACCTTCGGGCTGATCTTGCCGATGGCGACGCCGTTGTCCTTGAGGCCGAAGACGATGTTCCCGCCCTTGAACTTGCCTTCGACTACGAGCTTGATCGCATCGAAGACCGCGGTGTCCACACGCTTGACCGCGCTCGTCAGGATGTGCGGACCGAGGAACGACTGGTCGGCGTCCACGCCGATGCCCCACACGCCCTTCTCCTTCGCCGCGTCGAGCGCACCAAGACCGCAGCCGCCGGCGACCTGGAAGATCACGCCCGCGCCCTGCTCGATCTGGTTGAGGGCGATCTGCTTGCACTTGGCCTGATCGGAGAAGTCCTCGGAGTAGTTGTTCAGCGTGATGATCCCGGGATCCGCGGCCTTGGCCCCTGCCTGATAGCCGGCGATGAAACGATCAACGGGCGGCTGCTTCTGGCCGCCGACCGAGCCGATGACATCCTTGCCCGGACGCCGCTTCTCCTCGAGCCCTGCGAGGTAGCCGACGAGGTAGCCGGTCTCCTGCTCCTTGAAGAGCAGACCCAGGAGATTCGGCGGCTTGTGCGTCTCCTGCTGCTGGTCGACGTCGACGATCGCGAACTTCGACTTCGGGAAGGTCGTCGCCACGGTGTCGATCGCGGTCGCCTCCGTGAAACCGACACCTATCGTCAGGTCATAGGCCTGACGCGAGAACGTCGAGAGGTTCGGGACGTACTCCTGCGTCGACTTCGCCTGGTAGACACGCTGCGCGATTCCCAGTTCGCGCTGCGCTCTCTGGAGCCCGACGTACGAGAGGTGGTTGAAGCCACGGTCGTTGAGCCCACCGATGTCGGTGACGAGGCCGATCTTGGCCGTGTTCGCACCCGTGCTGCTGGTGGCTGAAGACTTCTTCCCGCTGCCGCAGCCGACGGCGACGAGAAGCACGAGGACGCCGAGAATTGCGAGCGAACTTTTCATCACTGCCTTTCCGCTAAGGTTTGCGACTATGGGGCGAAAACTGTGAGAGAGCATACAGGCGGGCACCCTAGTCCCGCCCACATCACGCTCGCGGTCGTCTTGCAAGTGCGAAACGGCGCCTTGCAAGCTCTGCTCTGGCAACGGGCGCGGGAGCCGTTCAAAGGGCGTTGGTCGCTTCCAGGGGGCTACCTCGCGGCGCGCGACACGCTCGAAGAGTCGATCCGGCGCCACCTCGCCGAGAAGGTCGACGTACGCGAGCTGTCGCATCTCGAGCAGCTCGAGACATTGAGCGATCCGAAGCGCTCGCCACGCGAGTGGCAGCTCGCCACGGCCTACCTCGGGCTCGTCCCGAGCGACATCGACCCGGAACTTCCCGGCGACACCGACTGGCAGCCGGTCGACGACCTCCCGGCACTCGCTTTCGACCATAAGCCGATCGTGTTGACCGGACGCGAGCGGCTGCGCGCAAAGCTCTCGTATACGAACCTCGGGTTCGCGCTCGCGCCCGACGAGTTCACTATCTCTGAGCTGCGCGATCTCTACGCGGCGGCGCTCGGACACGACGTCTCCGCGACGAATCTCCAGCGCGTGCTGCTGCGGCGGGAGGTTCTCGAAGCCACCGGCCGGCAGCGCGCGTCGGGCCCGACTGGCGGGCGGCCCGGCTCGCTGTTCCGCTTCCGGACCCCGGAGCTCGAGATCACGGATCAGTTCGCCGTGCTGCGCCCGCCGGGACCTGCACGCCTTCCCGTCGCGTAGTTCTCTCGTGGACCTCGAGGGACTTCCAGCTCGTAGAGTCGGTGCGCGATGGCGGGCTCTCGAGGCGACGAGCGCGCCTGGATTCGGGGCGCACAGTCGGGATCGGTCTCCGACCTCGAAGCGCTTTTCCGACACCACTGGCCGCGCGCCTACCGTGCGGCGTATCTCGTCGTCCACGACGCCGGCGCAGCCGAGGACATTGCACAGGAGGCGTTCCTCGCAGCCGTCCGCGGGCTCGACCGTTTCGACCGCCGCCGGCCGTTCGGCCCGTGGCTGCACCGCATCGTCGTCAACCGCGCGATCGACTGGTCCCGCTCCCGCGCATTGCGCCGTGAGTCGGGCGATGCGTGGCTCGGCCTCGTCGCGGCTCCGGCTCCCCCGGAGAGCGAGCATGCGCAAACGCTGGCAACTGCGCTCGCCGATCTCTCTCCGGAACATCGTGCCGTGATCGTCATGCGGCACCTCCTCGAGTACACACCAGGTGAGATCGCGGAGGCACTCGGGCTCCCGCGCGGCACGGTGAACTCGCGGCTACGCCGCGGTCTCGACGAGCTCGCCGGAAAGCTCGAGGAGGACGTGCAATGAAGAGCTGGGGCGACCCGGCACCCGGGGAGCGTGAAGCCGGAGACCGCAGCTGGGACGTCGTGCGCGATGCCTACGAGCAGCGGATCCGCGTGCCACGCAAGCGCGACTGGCGTCCCATCGCCATCGCCATTGCCGTCGCCGTCGTCGTTGCCGGGGCGGTGACTCCACCCGGGCACGCAGTCTTCGGTTCCCTACGCGACGCCGTGCGCGGCGCGCAGCACGCAGCGCCGGCCCTGCTTTCGCTGCCGGCGCCCCGCTCTCGGCTGCTCGTGAACTCCGCCGAGGGAACGTGGGTCGTGCAGAGCGACGGCTCGAAGCGCTTGCTGCGCGGCTATGACAATCCCTGGTGGTCACCGCATGGTCTCTACCTCGCGGCAGTTCATGGCAACGAGCTGCGTGCCCTCGAGCCAAACGGCGCAGTCCACTGGTCGATCGGACGAACGGGCGGCATCCGGAGCCCGCGCTGGTCCTTCGACGGCTTTCGCATCGCCTACTTCGCCGGCCCCACGCTGCGGGTGATCGACGGTGACGGGACACGGGACCATGCCTTGACACGCGACGTACTCCCGGGAGTGTCGGCGTGGCAGCCCGCATCACACGTCCTGGCCTACGTCAACGCAGCGGGGAACATCGTCGTACGCGATGTCGATCGACCCGCCCACTTCGCGGTCATCCACACGCGGCTCACGCCGCGTCAACTCCAGTGGACGCCCGACGGACGCCTGCTCGCCGCGACCGGA
>CATPAS010000117.1 GCA_955652075.1 uncultured Gaiellaceae bacterium
AACTGGTACCGGCCGCGTCCGAACAGCAACACGTTCGTGCTCCGCGATTCGCGCTCGAACGTGAGGCTGGAGCTTCCGCGGACCCTCGGGTCGCCGTACGCAACCTACAAGCTCAACGCCTTCATCCCCCTCTACCTCTACTCCTACGACGTCGCGAGCCGCTTCGTTGGAGCTCCGTCGGCCAAATAGTTTAGGTCCGCGTCCGGTCTCGAATCGAATCCCGCGCTCCTGTAGTCCTCAATTCGAAGTCCAGCAGCGAGCGATATAGGTGGTCCATGTCGTCGACGAGTCGCTCCACCGCATAGCGCGGCAGCACGCGCTCGCGACCCCGCCTGCCCATTCGCGCGCGGAGCGCGGGATCGCGCGCGAGGCGCCCGAGCCGGTCGGCGAGGTCGTCCGTCGCCCCGGCTTCGACCAGAAAGCCGTCCTCGCCGTCTCGGACAACGTCTGGGACACCGCCGACGCGCGTCGCCACGACCGGCAGTTCCGCCGCCAGTGCCTCGATGACGCTGACGGGAGTCCCCTCATTCGAAGACGGGAGCACCAGCGCGTCGAAAGCCGCGTAGAAGGGCGCCACGTCTTCCTGATAGCCGAGGAAGATCGTGTCGCGCGTGACGCCGAGCTCGTGCGCCCGCTGTTCCAGCTGCAGTCGGTCGGGGCCGTCCCCCACCATGCAGAGGATCGCGTCGACGCCGCTGTCGCGTAGGCGCTTGAAGGCGACGAGCACGTCGTCGGTCCGCTTCACAGCCGTCATGCGGCCGATCCAGCCGACAGCGAAACGGTCGCCGGGAATGCCGAGATAGTGACGGCTCTCGGCCCGGCCGTTCAGCTCGGGCGCCACGCGCTCGTCCAACTCAATGCCCAGCCGGATGACGACGAAGCGCTCCCGGGGAGCGACTCCCAGGGCGACCAGGTCGTCGCGAACCTGCGGACTCACTGCGACCAGCGCCGTCGTGCCGGCGGCGAGCCAGCGCTCGAGCAGCCGGAAGAAGAGCGTGCGGACGGGCCCGAAGTAGCCGCGCAGGACGTGGCCGTGGAACGTGTGGATGACGATCGGCGGCCTGCGTGAGCCGGCCAGCAGCGCGGCGACACGACCGACGGTGCCCGCCTTCGCCGTATGGGTGTGCAGGATCTGCGGACGCTCCTTCCTGATCAGCCGGGCAAGCCGGATCGTCGCCATCAGGTCACGCAATGGAGAGATCTCGCGGCCGAGCTCGTCGATCCGCACGACCTCGACGCCACGCGCGTCCGCGACGAAAGCCATCGAGTCCTCGCCCCGTGCGAGTGAGCCCGCGACCAAGGTCGTGTCGTAGCCGCGCTTCGTGAGGCCCTCGGTCAGGTACGCAACGTGCAACGCCGGGCCGCCCATGTTGAGCCGCGCGATGACTCGCAAGATCTTGACTCGATCAGACCCTGGCAACGATTGCCTCGGCCGTGAGCTCCAGCCCTGCGGCGAGGTCGATACGCGGTTCATAGCCGAGCAGGTCGCGGGCCGCGGAGATGTCCCCCCACGAATCGCGGATGTCTCCCGGACGAGCCGGCTCGTAGCGCTTCTCGACCGGTTTGCCGAGAATGACGCCGATCGTCTCAGCGACGTGGTTCACGCTCGCGGGTGAGCCCGCGGCGACGTTGAACGTCCGTCCACTGGCCCCGGACGTATCTGCAGCGCGAAGCGTTGCGTCGACGACGTTCCCTACGTAGGTGAAGTCACGCGACTGCTCGCCGTCACCGTAGATGGTGATCGGCTCGCCCTGGTCGATCGCCGCGATGAAGAGCGGCACGGCGGCCGCATATTGCGAGGACGGGCTCTGCCGCGGGCCGAACACGTTGAAGTACCTCAGGACGACGGTCTCCAGGGACTCGTACACGCGGCCAAAGCTGATGCAGTAGCGCTCGGCGGCGAGCTTCGCGACGCCGTAGGGAGAGATCGGGTCGAGGGGAGTCGACTCAGACGTGGGCAGCTCCCGGGTCGATCCGTAGACGGACGTCGAGGAGGAGAAGATCACGCGTCGCACGCTCTCGTCGCGTGCGGCGAGCAGGACGTTGAGCGTGCCTTCTACATTCACCGCATTCGAGGTGAGCGGGTCCTGCACGGAGCGCGGCACGGATCCGAGCGCGCCGAGGTGGTACACGACCTCGGCGCCGCGCACCGCCGCGTGCACGCGCTCGTAGGAGCGAAGCTCCCCCTCGACGACCTCGACGTCGAAACCTTCGAGGTTCGCCCGGTTGCCGGTCGAGAAGTTGTCGAGCACGCGCACGTCGTCGCCTCGTTCGACCAGCGCATTCACGAGATTCGAGCCGATGAACCCGGCCCCGCCTGTCACCAATGCTTTCACCTGGGTCATTTTCCCTGAGGAGGCGCCTGACTCCTCTGCGCAGCCGCCGTGGCGGCCAGGCCAAAGCCGAGCCAGGTGACCGCATCGAGCGGGATCCCGGCCACGAGACCCTCTGCGCCCCAGCTACCCATGGCCGCGAGGATCGTGAAGGCAGCTACGGCTCCTGGCGGGGCATTCGCCCGCAGCGCGAGCACGAGCGCCAATGCGAACGGCGCCAGCCAGAGGACGAGGCCGATCAGGCCGAGATCCGCTGCAGCCTGGACGTAGGCGTTCTGGATGCCCCACTCGTGCTCGTGGCTCGGAAAGGCCAGCGGCGCGACGTGCGGAAATTTCTTGTGCGCTGCCGGGAGCTGGGGGTCGACGACCTCCGGATCGGTCGAGGCCTGCCAACCCGCGCCGACGACGGGATGGTCGCGCCAGATGCGGTAGCCGATGTACGCGAGCAGCGTGTGCTGCGAGTACGTCTGGATGTTGGCGCTCTGCGCCTCCTTTCCCTTGAGATGCACGAAGCGCAGGAAGCTCTCGAAGTCGCCCGCGCGCAGAACGAGCACGCCCGCTGCGACGACCGCGACGACGATCCCGCTCACCGCTACGTCGCGCACTGCGAGCCGGCGCCGACGCGAGACGGCGTAGAGGAACGCTGCCGTGCCGGCTGCGATCCCGATCAGCCCTGCGGTCGCTCCGGAGAGGATGAGACCCAGTCCGCCGCTCGCAACCGCGGTCCAGCCGATCCGCCTGCCGGCGAGGAGCACGGCCGCGAGCCCGATCCCGAGAGCCAGCGCGGAGAGCGCAGCGAAGTCGGAGTGCCCAAGGAACGATGGCTGACGCCGGCCCGCCGCCCACGCATCTGCGATGTCGACGCCGAGGAACTGCAGCAGTCCGAAGCAGGTCGCCACGACGCTCCACGCCGCGGTCGCCCCGGCGACGAGCTCCCAGTCGGTGCGCCGACGCAGGATCAGCGGCGCGGAGAAGGCGAGCAGTGCGTACTCCGAGAACTTCGCCGCGGTGACGAAGTGCACGAGCGAGCCCGAGCGGATGAAGATCCAGAGGATCAAGACGACCGATGCGACCCACAGCGGCAGTGCGGGGCGCAGGGGCGCGAAGCCGGCCTGCAAGCCCTCCCGCAGGGCGACGAGCGCCACGACCACGACCGCGACGTCGGATAGCTCGAGCCCGAGGTGCGTGGACCCGAGCGGCACGCGCACTCCCGGCTGGTACTTGATGTGCAGGAACAGGAAGGGGATCGCGAGCGCCAGGGCGCCGGCTCCAGGGCTGAAGCCGGAACGCGCAACGGAGCGCGCCCTCAGCGCCAGGGTCTCCGCCACGGCCATGGAACGAGTCTAGGTATCCCCCTCCCTAGAATGGCGCTCGAAGCCGGTGAGAGGGGACTTAGCGATGTTTTCTGGCGTGGTGTGGATTGAACGGCCGCGCCGGCGGAGCCGGCACGGCCTCTATGGTCGGCAGCGCAAGCGCAGCCTCGGTATCTGATGCGCTCTCGGCTCTTCTGGCGCCGCTCGGCCGCCGCCGCCGGGACGTACGCCTCAGCAGCCCTCGGCTTCCTCGGCACCGTCGTCGCCCTCCACGTCTTCTCCACGGAGGAGTTCGGGCGCTACGCGCTTGTCCTTGCTGCGACCGCCTTCATCCAGAGCCTGCTCGACCTCACCGTCGAGGAAGCGCTCGTGAAGTTCGGGTTCCGCTACACGACGCGGGAGGACTGGGGCCGGCTGCGGCGCCTCTTCGAGAGCGCGGTCGCGTTCAAGCTCGTCGGCGGCGTCCTCGGCACGGGCTTGCTGCTCGCGCTCGCCCCGGCCGCCAACTCGCTGCTGCACAAGCAAGGGCTGACGACACCGTTGCTGATCGGTGCGTTTCTGCCGCTCGCGCAATGCACGGAGAACGTCGGCGGCGTCGCCCTCATGCTGCGCGGCCGCTACGACATCCGCGCGTTCTTCCTCATCGTCTCGATGGCGCTGCGCCTCACCGCAATCGCTGTCGGCGCGCCGCATGGACTGACGACCACGATCGCAGCGATCGTCGCGGCGCAAGTCGTCGCTACCGCGGCGATCAGCGTCGCAGGCTGGGTGGCCTATCGGCGGTTCCCGCAGGTGGAGTCGACGCCGCTCGGCAAAGACCGCCGCGACATCTTCTCGTTCGTCGCGCAATCCAGCGTTGCAACCGCGGTGATCTCGCTGACGGCACCGCTGTCGCTGCTCGTCCTCGGCCGCGTGGCCTCGACGCGCCAGGTGACGTTCTTCCGTGCGGCGCTGTCGCCGCAGCAGGCATTCGCGGTCGTGTCGGCGCCGGCGCGGCTGATCCTCCTGACGGAGCAGACGCGCGCCTGGGAACGCGGGACTCGCGAGGCCGTGTTCTCCGGGATCCGGCGTTACATGCTCGGCATGGCCGCCGTTGCGGCGGTGATCCTGCCGCCGCTCCTGGTCTTCACGCACGAACTGGCGAAGCTGCTCTTCTCGGCGAAGAACGCGGGTGCCGTGGATGCGACCCGCCTCGTCATCGTCGCCGGCGCCGTGCGCATGGTCTACGGCTGGACGAAGTCGTTCCCGGTGTCGATCGGCCGTCCGAGCCTCCGCATCTGGACGCATGGGCTCGAGATGGTCGTGCTCGTCCCGCTCGTCGGCGTGCTCGGCGCGAAGTGGGGCGCCACGGGTGCGGCGGTCGCAGTACTCATCTCCAGCGTCGTCTTCTGCGCCGCGTGGACGATCCTCTTCCTGCGGATCTCGCATGAGCCTCCGCCCACGCAGCCGCCGGAGCCTCCGGTCGATGCCGTGCCGCTCGAGGCGGCGCTGCCGTGAAGGTCTTGATCGTCTCCGGGATCTGGCCGCCGGATGTCGGCGGGCCTGCGAGCCATGCGCCCGACGTTGCAGAGTTCCTGCGCGGACGCGGACACGAGGTCGAGGTCGTGACGACTGCGGACGCGCCGCCGCCCGGCCGGCCCTACCCGGTGCGCGCAGTTCCGCGTTTCCACCGCATCGGCGTGCGCCACTACCGCGGCGCCGCGCTCATTCATCATCGCGCGAGCGACGCGGACGTCGTCTACACGACCGGAATGTTCGGTCGCAGCGCCCTCGGTGCGACGCTGGCCCGGACGCCGTACGTCGTCAAGCTGACGGCCGACCCTGCTTTCGAGCGATCGCGGCGGCGCGGTCTCGTCGAGGGCGACGTGGACGAGTTCCAGCGGCGCCGGGGCGGGGCCGGGGTTGCGCTCCTGCGCTTCGCGCGCGACGTCGAGCTGCGGCATGCCGCGCATGTCTTCACTCCGAGCTCGTATCTCCGCGAGCTCGCACTCTTCTGGGGTGTCGCTCCCGATCGGGTGAGCGTCCTGCCGAACCCGGCTCCGGTTCTGCCGCCCGGGCTGCCGCCGCGCGACGAGCTGCGGCGGACACTCGCGCTCAACGGAGCGACTCTGGCCTTCGCGGGGCGGCTGACGGCTCAGAAGTCGCTGGAGCGCGCCCTCGAGGCTGTTGCCGGTGCGGACGGCGTGCACCTGGTGGTCGCCGGCGAGGGGCCCGACCGCGCACAACTCGAGGAACGGGCACGCGAGCTCGGGATCGCCGATCGCGTCCGGTTTCTCGGTGCGCAGCCGCGGGAGCGGATCGTGGAGCTCTTCCGGGCGTCCGACGCCGCCATTCTCTCGTCGAGCTGGGAGAACTTCCCGCACACGGTGGTCGAGGCGCTCGCAACCGGCACTCCTGTTCTCGCGATGGAGGCGGGCGGTGTCGCGGAGGTGGTGCGCGACGGCGTGAACGGGCTGCTCGTTCCTGCGGGAGACACGGCGGCATTGGGTGAGGCGGTGCGGCGTTACTTCGGAGACGAGGCCCTCCGCGAACGCCTGCGCGGCGCCGCGACCGGCTCGGTGGCGCAGTACTCACCCGAGCGCGTCCTCGGGGAGCTGGAAGAGACGCTGCGACGGGTCGCGCGCACGTGAAGCCGCGCGTCCTGTTCGTCTCGCGGCGCCTCGACCTCCCTCTTTCGCCCAGCCTGATGCGCAAATGGGACGCGATCGGCGCCGAGCTCGACTTCCGCGTTCTGGCGGGGGGCAGCGGGAGCAACGGTGCGTTCCACCTGGCACGAGAGTTGCCCGCGCTCGACGGTCCCGCGTTCTTCGCGGCGCTGCCACTACGCATCGCGCGCGAGCTGCGCGAGTTCAAGCCTGACGCCGTTCTCGCGCAGGGAGCACACGAGACCGCAGCCGCGCTGAGCGGTCGGAAGCTCGCGCGGTCACACGCAGTCGTGATCGCGGACCTGCACGGCGACTGGCGCGCACCGACACGCCTGTATGGATCGCGGCTGCGCGGACTGCTGAGCCCGGTCGCCGATCGCGTCGCACTGGGTGCGCTGCGCGGAGCCGACGGCATCCGCACCGTGACCGGCTACACCACCCGGCTCGTGCGCGAGCTCGGGCTCGAGCCGGCGGATGAGTTTCCCGCGTACATGGACTTCGACTCGTTTCTGCAGGAGCGGGTGAAGCCGCTGCCATCAAGTCCCCAGGCGCTCTTCGTCGGCGTGCTCGAGCGTTACAAGAACGTGGACGGGTTGGCGGCGGCGTGGCGGCGGGCTGCACCACGCGTTTCCGGCGCGCGGCTGCACGTCGTCGGCTCTGGGACGCTGCGTCCGGTGGTCGAGCAACTCGTCGGCGACCTGCCGGCGCAGACGAGCTGGACGGAGCGATTGACGCCGAACGGGGTTGCTGCGGCGCTCGACGACTCGACGCTACTCGTCCTGCCGTCGCGTTCCGAGGGGATGGGCCGTGTGATCGTGGAGGCGTTCTGCCGCGCGCGGCCTGTCGTCGCCAGCCGCGTGGGAGGCATTCCGGATCTCGTCCAGGACGAAAGCAACGGGCTGCTCGTCGAACCGGGCGACACGGAGGGCCTCGCCGATGCGCTGGTCCGCGTTCTCGACGACCGGCCGCTCGCCGAGCGGCTCGGCGCGGGAGCGCACTCGAGCGCCGGTCTCTGGACGGTCTCCCCGGAAGATTTCGCCTCCCGTCTGCGCGACCTCGTCGGCCGTATCGCCGGGCTAAGCTAGGTCGCCGTGCGCGCAGATCGCTTCAAGCAAGTGCTGAAGAACTCCGTCTACCGGACGATCGGCGAGACGGCGACTGCGATCGGGGCCAACGGCCACGGCGAGCGCAGTCTGCGTGTGCTCATGTACCACAAGGTGAACGACCTGCCCGGCAATCCGTTGACGATGCCGGTGTCTATCTTCGACGAGCAGATGGACCAGCTGCGCGACCTCGACTACACGGTCGTCGATCTCGACGCCGTGCTCGGCCAGTATGTCGACCGTAAGCCTCTGCCGGAACGGGCGGTGCTGATCACCTTCGACGACGGCTACTACGACAACCTCGGCAATGCCGCCGGCGTGCTGCGCAAGTACGGCTACCCGGCGGTGCTGTTCGTTCCAATCGGCTACCTCGACGACCGGCATCCCTTGCCACACGAGGAGCATCTCGCGGCGCAGGGCATCCTCAACCGCACGATCGAATGGAAGGAGCTCGCAGACCTCGAGCGCGAAGGGATCCGCATCGAGTCGCACGGTATCTCTCACCGCCCGCTCGCCGACCTCGAGGTCGATGAGGCCGCGCGCGAGATCGCGCTGTCGAAGCTTCGGCTGGAGGAGCGGCTCGGCCGGCCGGTGCGCGCGTTTTCCTACGTGAAAGGGTCCGAGGCGCACTACAAGCCCGTCCATCTCTCGCTCGTGCGCCAGGCGGGCTACGACGTGGCGTTCACCGCGGTCTCGGGCGCCAACTCGCAGACGACGGACCCGCTGCAGCTGCGCCGCTACAACATCGAGCCCTACTCCCCGCGCACGTTC
This sequence comes from uncultured Gaiellaceae bacterium, assembly GCA_955652075.1. Lineage (GTDB taxonomy): Bacteria > Actinomycetota > Thermoleophilia > Gaiellales > Gaiellaceae > 3-1-20CM-4-69-9. Next base: position 8,166 of record CATPAS010000117.1, read on the forward strand.
GAGCTCGTGCTCGCGGGGGCGTGCGACCTGATCTCGCTGAAGGACACGGTCACGGGCACGCACGCGCGACGCATCTTCAACGCGGCGCTGGGCACGTCCACCAAGTAGGTGTCCGGCTACGAGCTGGCGGCCTACGAGCCGACGCAGCGGGAGGACTACCTGCGTCTGCTGCACGACGCTTGGGGCGATGCCGCTCTGAGCGGCGCCGAGTTCGACTGGTGGTTCGCGAGGAATCCGGAGGGCTCGCTGATGTCGGTCGCGCGCGACGACGGGCGGGTGATCGGCGTGGCGGCGCATTCCCTCTACCGCATGGCTCTCGGCGAGGGTCGGCGTCCTGCGACCTTCTCGGTGCATGCGACGACGGACCCTGCCGCCCGCGGGCGTGGCGTCTTCGTCGGCCTCGAGCGAAAGCACGAAGAGGAGGCCCGGGCGCGTGGCGCAGCTGTGGTGCTGGCGTTTGCGTCCGCGCCGACCGCACCGCTCTTCCTCGGGCCGCTCGGGTGGACGCAGATCGGCAAGCTCCGCATCTGGGCGCGCCCGCTGCCGCGTCTGAGTTTGCGGCGCGGCGCGGTCGAGCAGGTCCAGCGCTTCCAGTTCGAGGGCGACGCCGCGGCCGCCTGGCCGAACCACATCGTGCGCGACGCCGAGTATCTGAACTGGCGCTATCTCGACTCGCCGCGTGACTATGTCGCCTACCGCGCCGGAGACGGTTATGCGGTGCTCGGCCACAAGCGCCACCGCGGGCATCCGATTGCGCTCGTTGCGGATCTGGTTGGGCCGGCACGGCCGTTGCTGCGCGCGTGCGTGGCTGGCGTGAAGCCGGGAACGCGCGCGCTCATCGGCTTGCCGGGGCCGGGACAGGCCGCGGCGTACGCCTCTTGCGGATTCGTGCCGACGCCGATGTCGCTCGACTTCATGGGCAAGCCGCTCGCGGGTGAGCTCGACCCCGATCCGCGCGCCTGGCGGTTCACGCTCGGGGACACGGACTTCTTCTGATGCGCCGGCTCGTCTTCGTCACTCAGAGCGTCGATCCGGAGCATCCGGTCCTCGCTGCGACGCTCCCGAAGATCCGCGCGCTCGCCGAGCGGGTGGACGACGTGGTCGTCCTCGCACAGTCGGGCGGCGGTGATGGACTCCCCGCGAACGTCCAGGTCCGGACGTTCGGGGCGCCTTCCCGCATGCAGCGTGTCTGGCGATTCGAACGCGAGCTTGCGCGCTCGCTGCCGGCAGATGCGGTCGTCGCTCACATGATCCCGGCCTACGTCCTGCTCGCCGCGCCTCTGGTGCGCCCGAGGCGGACGCCGCTGCTGCTCTGGTACACGCACTGGAAGGCATCCTCCACGCTCCGTGCGGCGGAGAAGCTCGCCACCGCGATCGTTAGCGTCGACAGGCGCTCGTTCCCACTGGCGTCGCCCAAGGTCTGGCCGATCGGGCACGGTATCGACGTGAACGAGTTCGCCTGTACGAATCGCGCAGCGCATACTGGGCTCGAGGCGCTTGTGCTCGGGCGCTACTCGCCGGCCAAGGGGATCGAGACGATCCTCCATGCGGTGCAGCAGGTCGAGGGCGCCGACGTTCGGCTCCACGGCGTCGCGCTGAACGAGCTCGAGCGACGGCATCGCAGCGACCTCGAGCGCCTGGGCGTCCCGCTCGGCGACGCCGTGCCGCGGTCGCAGGTTCCCGATCTATTCGCACGCTCGGACGTCCTCATCAACAACATGGAGGCCGGAGCGCCGGACAAGGTCGTGTACGAGGCTGCCGCAGCCTGCTTGCCGGTGCTCGCATCCAATCCCGTGTTCGACGAGCTGTTCGACGGCTATCCGCTGCTCTTCGAGCGCGACTCGCCGGAAAGCCTCGCCGACCGTCTGCGCTGGTTCGGAGAGCTCGACGACAGCGAACGGGCCGAGATCGGGCGCACGCTGCGCGAGCGCGTGGCGCAGCGGCATTCGGTGGACACGTGGGCCGACGGAGTCCTGGCGGCGGCGCAGTGAGCCAACGCGGAACAGTCCTGCACCTGCAGAAGGTCGCCGGGATCTCGGGCTCGGAGGCGCATCTGCTCTCGCTCCTGCCCGGGTTGAAGGAGCGCGGCTGGGACATCCGCTTCCTGATGCTGCACGAGCACGAGCCGGGTGCCGGGGACTTCGCGCGCGAGCTGACCGGGCGGGGGATACCACTCGACTCGATCCCACTCGCTGCGGACGTCGACCCGATCGCGTTCCTGCGCCTCGCCGCCTACCTCGCGCGAATGCGGCCGGCGATTCTCCACACGCACCTCGTGCACGCCGACGTCTACGGGCAGCTCACGGGTGCGCTGACCGGGGTTCCCGTTCGCGTCTCGACGAAGCACGGGTTCAACGAGTTCCGTGAGAACCCGGGCTTCGCGCTCGGCGACCGGGCGATCGCGAGCTTTGCGCACACGCACATTGCAATCTCGCGCGGCCTCGCGCGCTACCTCGAAGAGGTGGAGGGCTTCGACGGCTCGAGCTTCGAGATCGTCCACTACGGCATCGAGCCGGACGGTGTGCCGCGCCCTTATACGGGCGGCGTGCCGAGACTGCTCTGCGTAGGCCGGTTGATCCCGATCAAGGGGCACATCGTGCTGCTCCGCGCGTTCGCCGAGGCGCGCCGTCGCATTCCGGGCCTGCGGCTCGACATCGCGGGACGCGGTCCGCTCGAGCCCGCGCTACGCGCAGTAGCGAAGGAGCTCGAGATCGACGATGCGGTTCACTTTGTCGGCTACGTCGCGCCGGTGCAACGCGCGATAGAAGACGCCGCGATCGTCATCGTCCCCTCGATGGGCGAAGGGTTCGGAATGGTGGCCCTCGAGGCCATGGAGCGCGCCCGCCCCGTGATCGCCGCCGAGATCGGCGGGCTCGGCGAGCTCGTGGAGGCGGGTGTCACCGGACTGCTCGTTCCACCCGGTGAGGCCGAGCCGCTTGAAGAAGCGATCGTGCAGCTCGCCGGCGATCTCGAGCTTGCCGTGCGCATGGGCGAGGCAGGCCGCCAGCGCGCGCTCGAGCAGTTCCTGCAGGACCGCTGCACGGATCGCACGGAGCTTCTCTACCGCGCGCAATTGCAGGCGCGCGGTGGCAGAAACAGCACCGGCTCGAGAGGTCGGGCTGCCAGCCGGGAACCAGCCCGCAGCTGACGTTGACGATCGCGTCGGTGAAGTCACGCCCGGCACGGCCAGGTCCCGAACTGCAAGGGTGTGACCCCAGCCGTCCTGGTCACGCCTGGCACGGCGAGGTCCAGAACTGCAAGGGTCTGACCCCAGCCGTTGTGGTCATGCCTGGCACGGCGAGGTCCAGAACTGCAAGGGTCTGACCCCAGCCGTTGTGCTCACGTCTGGCGCGGAGAGGTCCCGAACTGCGAGGGTCAACAGGACAGAGCGCGGCGGTAGACGTCCAACGTGC
>CATPAS010000118.1 GCA_955652075.1 uncultured Gaiellaceae bacterium
ATCGACGATAGGAGCGTCCGCCGTCGCGGGCAGCTGTTCGTCGCTCTCGCGGCCGTGGCGTGGTCGAGCGCCGGCGTGCTGCAGCGGGAGCTTTCGGTCGGCACGACGACGCAGCTCGCCGGGCGCGCGTTGTTCGCCGGTATCGCCCTTGTCGGCTTTGTCGCCCTCTCCAATCGAGGCGGCACGATCGTCGCGTTCCGCTCGATGGGAATTGCGGGTCTCGCCGTGGCAATCAGCACGGCTATCGCGTCAGGCTCGTTCATCGTCGCGCTCAACCATGCGACCGTTGCGAACGTCCTGTTCCTCCAGGCGGTGGCCCCTGTTGCTGCTGCTCTTCTCGCCTGGATCGCGCTGGGCGAATCGATCACGGGCCGCGCGCTCGTTGCGATGGGCATCGCGCTGCTGGGAGTTGGATTGATGGTCGGCGGGCCCGGTAGCGGCGGCGTGTTTGGCGTTGCAGCTTCGCTCGTGATGACGCTCGCCTTTGCGGTGAGCCTTGTCATCACTCGGCATCAACGTGAGGTCTCGATGGCCCCGGCGATCTGTCTGTCCCAAGTCCTCCTCGTCGTCGCGATCGGCCCACTCGCCCAGCCCAGCACCGTGACCGCCCGCGATCTCGCATTTCTCGTGCTACTCGGCGTTGGGCAGGTGGGTCTCGGCTTGGCTTTCCTGACTGTCGGCGCCCGCTTGATTCCGGCTAGCGAGGTCGCGCTGATCACGCTGCTGGAAATCGTCCTCGGCCCGCTCTGGGTCTGGATCGTGCTCGCGGAACGACCGGCGCTGATTGTCATCATCGGCGGTGTTGTGGTCATGTTCGCCGTGGTTCTGCAGACGACGCAGAACATGCAAACAAAGGTCATCCACCGCCAGGCCCCTGCGCCTGACGCCGCGCAATAGCTGCCGCCCCATGTGTGGGGCGCCCTGAAAGTTTCAGCGCCGCACCACCCGACTAGAGTGCGCGCGTGACCGTCGTCCTCACCGGCAACGATCTCCGCTTGGACGAGGTCGTCGCGGTCGCGCGCGGCGGCGAGTCGGTCGAACTGGCGGCGGAAGCGGTCGCGAGGATGCGCACGTCACGTGCAATCGTCGAGCGCGCGCTCGACCGGGGTGATGTCGTGTACGGCTTCACCACCGGCGTCGCCTCGCGAAAGCGCGTGCGGGTCGAGCCGGGGGAACTCGAGGAGTTCAACCGCCGGCTGATCCAGAGCCACCGCGTCGGCCAGGGGCCGGCGGCGCCGGCAGACGTCGTCAGGGCGACGATGCTGCGAATGGCGAACGGGTTCGCCACGGGGACCACCGGCGTCCGGCCCGGTCTCGCCGAGCGCCTTGTTACAGCGCTGAACGGGAAAGAGATGCCGCAGGTTCGCCTGCTCGGATCTGTGGGACAGAGCGATCTCGCTCCAAACGCCGACCTCGCACACCATCTCTTCCGCGATACCCCGCTGGCGGCCGGCGAAGGACTCGCGCTCGTCAACAACAACGCCTACTCGACCGGATTCGCCGCGCTCGCGATCGCGGATGCCGGACGCCTGCTCGATGCGTTGCACATTGCCGGTGCGCTCGACCTGGAAGCGTTCGGCGCCAACCTGACAATCATCCATCCGGCCGTTGCAGACACCCGGCCGTACCGGGGGCTGCGCGCGTCGCTCGAGCGACTGACGCAGCTTCTTGACGGAAGCGCCCTGTGGTCACCGGGTGCGGCGCGCAATCTCCAGGACCCGCTCACGTTCCGCGGTCTACCGCAGGTCCTCGGGGCGTTGTGGGACACCCTCGAATTCGTGCGCGCCCAGCTCGCAGTCGAGCTGAACGCGGCTAACGCGAACCCGCTCGTCATCCTCGACGAGGAGCGGGTCGTCTCCGTCTCCAACGTCGACGTCGTCCCGCTCGCGGCTGCGCTCGACTTCCTGCGCATCGCGCTCGCTCCCGCGCTCACGTCTGCGAACGAGCGCCTGATGAAGCTCCTTCAGCAGCCTTTCTCCGGTCTGACCGACGGCCTCGCTGCTCGCTCCGGGCTCCACGAGGACGGGCTCGCGGAGCTTGGAAATGCCGGCCATGCTCTGACCGCGGAGGCGCGTCTGCTTGCGCAGCCGGTTTCGTTCGAGCTCGCGAGCACGACCCAGGCCGAGGGGATCGAAGATCGGATGACGCTCGCCCCGCTCGCCGCCCGCCGGCTCGCCGAGATGGTTGAGCTCGGCGAGCGAATCGTCACGATCGAGCTGGTCGTCGCAGCCCAGGCGGTGGATCTTCGGCACCCCCCGGCCCTCGGCGTCGGTACCCGGCGCGTCCTCGAGCTCATTCGCGAGCGTGTTCCCTTCACGTCTGCGGGCGCTGCTCTGCCGCCGGACCTCGAACCGATCAGAGACCTTGTCCGCTCCGGGCTGGGAGCGGGATAATCGGGGGGACGCGATGACTGCGACTTCCCCAGACAACGGCCGACTGCGCGAACGGCTCGAACGAGGCCCAGTGATCTGCGCCGAGGGCTATCTCTTCGAGCTCGAGCGGCGTGGCTACGTGCAAGCGGGCCCGTTCGTGCCCGAGGCCGTGCTCGACCATCCCGAGGTCGTGGCGCAATTGCACCGAGATTTCGTCCATGCCGGCTCGGACGTCGTGCCGGCCTTCACGTATTACGCCCACCGGGAAAAGATGCGCCTGGTCGGCAAGGAGGACCTCCTCGAGGAGCTCAACAGGCAGGCGCTCGCGATCGCCAAGGAGGTTGCGTCCGAGAGCGACGCGCTGGTCGCGGGAGACATCTGCAATACGAACGTCTTCGCGGAGGACGAGGCGTCGAAGAACGCCGCGCGCGCGATGTTCGAGGAGCAGGTGGGCTGGGCGGTCGAGGCAGAGGTCGATTTCGTCATCGGGGAGACGTTCTCGCACGCCGAGGAAGCCCTCGCCGCGCTCCGGGCGATCAAGGAGGCGGGTCTGCCCGCCGTGATCACGCTCGGGATACACCAGCATCCCGTGACGCGGGAAGGCTGGACGCTCGGCGATGCATTCCGGCGGCTGGAGGACGGAGGTGCCGACGTCGTCGGCCTCAACTGCATGCGCGGCCCGTCCACGATGCTGCCGCTCCTCGAGGAGATCAGAGAGGCCGTCTCCTGCCACGTCGCGGCGCTGCCCGTCCCGTATCGCACGCACGAGCATGAACCGACGTTCCAGTCTCTGCGGGATCCCGAATACGGAGCCCTTCCCGGTGGGATGCCGTTCCCGACGGCGCTCGATCCGTTCACCTGCAATCGCTACGAGATCGCGGAGTTCGCCCGGGCGGCGCAGCAGGCGGGCGTCAGCTACCTGGGGCTCTGTTGCGGCGGCGCTCCGCATCTCGTCCGGAGCCTGGCCGAGGCGCTGGGGCGCACACCGCCGGCCAGCCGCTACTCGGCCGACATGTCCAAGCACGCCTTCTTCGGAACCGACGAGAGCCTCAAGCAGGAGAATCTGGCCTTCGCGGAAGAGCTCTGACGGCCGTTGTGGCGCCCGGCCACGGGCCCGTAGACTCGCTGGAAATGGGCTCAGACGGGAAGCGAGCCGAGAGCTCAGCCGCGGAGATCGTCTTCCGCGGCGTCACGAAGCGTTACCCCGGACGGAGCGCCGCTGCCGTCGACAACCTCTCTTTGCGGATCCCGGCGGGAGAGATCTGCGTCCTCGTCGGTCCTTCGGGTGGCGGCAAGACGACGGCGATGAAGATGGTCAACCGTCTGATCGAGATCACCGAGGGCGACATCCTGATGGACGGCCAGAGCGTCCGCAGCCTGGAGGTGATCGAGCTCCGCCGCCGGATCGGCTATGTGATCCAGCACGTGGGACTGTTCCCGCACATGAGCATCGCGGACAACATTGCGACGGTTCCGCGACTCCTGGGGTGGTCGAAGGCGAGGATCCACGCCAGGGTGCGCGAGTTGCTCGAGCTCGTCGGGCTGGACCCGGTTCACGATCCCGATCGGTATCCGAGACAGCTTTCGGGCGGGCAGCAGCAGCGTGTCGGGCTGGCCCGGGCGATGGCCGCGGATCCGGCGGTGATGCTGATGGACGAGCCCTTCGGAGCGCTCGACCCGATCACCCGTGAACGGCTGCAGCAGGAGTTCCTCCGCCTGCACGCCGAGATCCGAAAGACCGTCATCTTCGTCACGCACGACATCGACGAGGCGATCAAGATGGGGGACCGGATCGCCATCCTGCGCGAGGGCGGCATCCTCGCGCAGTACGACACGCCGGATGCCATCCTCGCCAACCCCGCGGACGAGTTCGTGGCCCGCTTCGTTGGTGCGGACCGCAGCCTCAAACGCCTTTCGCTCAAGCGACTCTCCGACATCGAGCTGCTCGCCGTACCCAACGGCGACAACTCCACTTATCCCACCGTCGCTGCATCGACGACGTTGCGCGATGCCCTCGCGCTGATGCTCGAGGAAGGCAGCCGCGAGCTGGCGGTCGTTGACGAGGGAAAGGTACGCGGGCTTTGCTCGGTCGAGCACGTGGCGGCTCTGCTCGCGCCGGAACGGCAGCAACAAGAATGATCATTACCGCCCTTGCTGCGTCGACTCCGCCGGTGATCCCCAACTACGGCGGGCCTCCGGGTGGCAAGCACGGCTGTATCGCCCAGAACGGAACCTTCTGCTGGGACTGGGTCAAGGGCCACTGGGGTGACATCCTCCAGCCGCGCCTGCTCGAGCATCTCGAGCTGACGGCGATCGCGGTGGGGATCGGGTTTGCGATCGCGTTCGCGGCAGCGCTGCTCGCGCACCGGAAGCGCTGGTTCGAGACTCCGTTCGGTGCTTTCTCGGCGTTCCTGTACACGATTCCGAGTCTCGCGCTCTTCCAGCTGCTCGTCCCGTTCACGGGGCTCACGATGCTGACGATCGAGATCGGGCTGGTGGGCTACACGCTGCTCATCCTGTTTCGCAACATTCTCGCGGGGCTGCGGGGGGTGCCCGAAGAGGTGCTCGAGGCGGCGCAGGGGATGGGGCTTACGCGGTTGCAGGTGCTCCTCCGGGTCGAGCTGCCGCTCGCGCTTCCCGCGATCTCCGCTGGTATCCGTATCGCGGTCGTCACGACTATCAGTCTCGCGACCGTTGCCGCCTATATCACGCCGCTCGGCCTCGGCCAGCCGATCTTCAACGGACTGCAAACCGACTTCACGACCGAGTTCGTCGCCACCGGTGCGCTCGCAGTAGCGCTTGCCATCTGCGCTGACTCGGCGCTGGTCGCGGCGCAGTGGGCGTTTACGCCGTGGGTGCGCGCGCGGAGGGCGACGTGATCCTCGGATACGACTCCTTCCGGCCGAGCACGTTCGTCGACGCGTTCCGATTCATGTACGAGAACCCGGGCCTGATGTGGAGCAAGACGGTCGAGCACCTCGTGATCAGCGGCGAGGCGATGGGGATCGCACTCCTGATCGCGATCCCGCTCGGCATCTGGCTCGGTCACCTGCATCGTGGGTCGTTCCTTGCGATCAACCTCGCGAACATCGGTCGAGCCCTGCCGAGTCTCGCCGTAATCGCGATCGGCCTCGGCGTCTTCGGTATCGGCACGACGAACGTCGCCGTCGCTCTCGTCATCCTTGCGTTCCCCCTCATGCTGACGAATACGTATGTCGGTGTGGACAGCCTCGACCCGGATCCGATCGAGGCAGCCCGCGGGATGGGCATGCGCCCATACCAGATCGTGCTCAAGATCGAGTTGCCGCTCGCGCTGCCGCTCATCTTCGCCGGGATCAAGACAGCTGCGGTGTACGTGGTGGCGACCGCGACGCTCGGCGGAGTCGTCGGTGGCGGCGGTCTCGGCGACATCATCGTCAATCAGGCGAGCTATTTCCTGAAGGGAGTGATCGCCGCATCGATCGCCGTGGCGGCGCTCGCCTTCGCCGCTAGCTTCGCCTTCGGCTTGTTGCAGTGGGCGGTGACTCCGCGCGGGCTCCGGCGGCGGGTTGAGATGATCGAGCCGGACGTGTCGACGGGGGTAGGCGAGGCGGCCGTGACATGAGAGGGTTGGGGTTGGATCGGATCGAGAGGAGGAGGAGATGGCGAGAATGATCCGCCGGCGGACGCTGGTCGCGGCAGTCGTCGTGCTGTTCGTGGCGACGCTCGGATCTTCGGCGAACGCGCGCGTCTCGGCGCCAACGTCGATTGCTGCGACGACGATCAGCCTCGGCACGAAAGACTTCACTGAGGAGTTCGTGCTCGGCCAGCTCTACAAGCAGGCGCTCGAGCACAAAGGGATCACCGTGGATTACCACGAGAACATCGGCAGCACCGAGGTCATCCAGGCCGCGCTGCGAGGCGGAAAGATCAACGCCTATCCGGAGTACGTCGGCGAGATCGTCCAGACGGCGTATCACCAAAAGACGCTGCCGAAGACTGCGAGAGCTTGGTGGCAGCTGGCCAAGACGTTGCTATCCGGTGACGGCTTCGCTCTTTCGAATCCAACGCCGTTCTACGACGTCGACGCGATCGCCGTCCGCAAGACGGATGCGACGAAGTATCACCTGAAAACCCTCTTCGACCTCAAGCGGCTGCAGAACTCGCCCCAGCGCCCGAAGAACTTCTCTCTCGGCGCTCGACCCGAGTTCAAGAACCGCGAAGAGGGCTTCCTCGGGATGAAGCACGTCTACGGGCTGACGAAGTTCAAGTTCCTGAGCCTCGCCATCGGCCTCACCTATCGTGCCCTCGACCAGAAGAAGGTCTTTGCCATCAACGTCTTCTCGACCGACGCACAGCTTGCGAGCGGGAAGTACACGGTGCTCAAGGATCCGAAGCTGATCTTCGGGGTTCAGAACGTCGCGGTGATCGTCAAGCAAGACGTCGCGACGCCGCTGGTGATGGGGATCTTGAAGGCGGTCAGCGCAAAGCTGACGGTGCCCGCGATCCTCGCCATGAACAAGGCTACGCAGATCAGCAAGCAGAACCCTGCTGACGTCGCGGGCCAGTTCCTGAAGGCGAACGGACTGTAAGGAGTTGCAGCGGGAGCGGCCCTGCCCAAGCAGGACCGCTCCCGCGGACTTGTCGTCGTTCTAGTCGCTCTGCTACTTTGCGCGCTCTGTTGAACGATGCTGCGATCATCTCCGCGGCCGAGCTCCGACGACGACTCGACGACCCCGACCTCACGATTGTCGACGTCCGGTCCTCGCCCGCCTACAACGGCTGGCGCCCGGGTGGAGAGGCTCGGGGAGGTCACATCCCGGGCGCTGTTTCGTTCCCACGCGCCTGGCTGAGTAGCGTCGACGACGTTGAGGTCGAACGGCTCTTCGAGTCCAAGAACATCGTTCCCAGCCGAGAGGTCGTGCTCTACGGCGATGACGCGGAGGACGTCTTGGCGGTCAGGACCAGGTTGACGGACCTGGGCCACGCCGGCGTCCGAACCTACGACCACGGATGGGCAGAGTGGGCGGCCGATGAGACCCTGCCCGTCGAGCGCCTCCCGAACCACGACAAGCTCGTGCACACCGAATGGCTCCGGCAGGTACTCGAGGGCGGGCGGCCGGAGGCCGCCCCAACCGGTCCGTTCTTGCTCTTCCACGTCAATTTCGGCGTCCCCGAGGAGTACGAGGAAGGTCACATCCCCGGGGCGCTGTATCTCGACACCAACAGGCTCGAGAGTCCGGACGACTGGAACCGCCGATCACCGGAGGAGCTCGAGCAGGCCCTGTGCTCGCTCGGAGTCACCCGTGACACCACGGTCGTCCTCTATGGCCGCGATACCGAAGGCCATGCCAACGAGAAGTGGCCGGGACGTCGAGCCGGGCAAATCGCAGCCAGCCGCGCGGCGATGATCTTGCGCTACTCCGGGGTCGACGACGTCCGCCTGCTCGACGGCGGCTACGACTGGTGGGTCCGGGCGGGCAACCCGCTCGAGACGATCATCCGCGAGCCCGCGCCGGTCTCGTCGTTCGGTGTCCAGATACCGCTGCGCCCGGAGATCATCGTCGACATCGACGAAGCGAAGCAGATCCTTGCCGACCGGCAGAGTGCCGCTCTGGTCAGCGTCCGGACCTGGAACGAGCACATCGGCAAGGTCAGCGGTTACAACTACATCGATCCGGCCGGCCGGATCGCCGGCGACCTCTGGGGCAACTGTGGCTCGGACGCCTACCACATGCAGCACTACCGCAACGTGGACAACACGATGCGCGCCTACCCGGAGATCGCGTCCAACTGGGAGGAGGCCGGAATCACCGCCGACAAGCGGGTCGCCTTCTACTGCGGGACCGGCTGGCGCGCCAGCGAGACCTGGTTCTACGCCTACCTGATGGGTTGGCAGCAGGCCGCCGTCTACGACGGCGGCTGGTTCGAATGGAGCAAGGATCCAATCAACAACCCGATCGAGGCGGGGGAGCCCGCATGAGCCTCCGCCTCGAGTTCTGCAGTCGCGGCGACCGACTCGAAGCAGGTGTCAGCGCCGGCTGGACTCGAGGCGCCGAAGCGTCTCGAGTCGCCAGTGTTCCGTCGCCCCCAGTTCGTTGAACGTGTAGACGTGGAAGCCGGAGACTCCGTTCGCGGGGTCGGCGAGGTCGGGCGCCAATCGCTCGATCAGCGAACCGGGGCCGTAGCGGCCGCGCAGGAACAGGCGCGTAAGCAGGCCGCCGTGCCCGCGCGCGAATCGCGCTGACTCCCCCACGCCGATCCTCGTCGCGATGCGAAGGAGCTTCCGGCTTGCGATCGGGCCGGGAAGCCCAATGTGGATCGGCAGGCGGACGCCGCGCGCACGGACGGCGCCGATCCACCACGCGATCACGCGCGGGTCGAGGCACATCTGGCTGACGATGTAGGTGGCGAAGGGCTCCTTGTCGAACATCACCTGAATCGTCGTTTCGTCGCTGATGAAAGGGTGACTCTCTGGGTAGCCGGAGATGCCGACCTCGGCGAGGCGGTGTCCGAGGTCTGCCATCGCGGCGAGGAGCTCGGCCGCGCCGCCGAACTTCCCGGCAGGCACGTTCAGGTCACCGGCAATCACGAAGGCGTCGCGGACGCCCATCGCGTCGAGGCGCTCCAGGATGTCCTGCAGGTGCTTCTCGTCCCTGACCGCGCGCGCCGCGAGGTGCGGCGCGACCCGGAACCCATGCCGCGCGAGCTCCTCGCACACCCGCAGCGTCGCCTCGATTCCGCGGGTCGGCGACGAGGTGATCGCAATCTTGATCTCGGTCGGGACCTGCGCGACAACCTCGTCGGCGATCCCGTCCACGGGGAAGACCTCGTAGCGAGGACGCGTCAGCAGCTTGGCGAGGGCGTCCCGACCGGTGTTCGTGCCATTAGTCGCTCGACTCGTCGCGGGCCCCTGCGGTCGCGAGGTCCTGCTTCGGAATCTCCTTCTCGGGATCGATGAACGGCCGGCGGACGACAACGGCCGAGGTCCTCTCAGCGGGCGTCTCTATCTCGAGCTCCGTGCCCAGCTCGGCGTAGTCGATCGGCACCATCGCGTAGCCGATGTTCTTCTCGAGGCGCGGCGAGAAGCACGCCGACGTCACGTTGCCGATGCTCGTCCCGTCCGCGTAGACCGGGAAGACGTCCATCATCGAGCCGTCGTTGTAGGAGCCGAGCCGGGCGCCCCCGATCTCGACGCCGACGAGCTTCCGCGAGATTCCCTCCTCCTTGATCCGCCGCAGCGCCTCCTTGCCGACGAAGTCCGCCTCCTGCTCGAGGTCGACCATCCACTCGTAGCCCAGGTCCACCTCGTAGGGGTTCGTGTCCAACCACATGTCGGCGCCGTAGGCGAGGATGCCGCCCTCGATCCGGCGGATGTGGCAAGGCCCAATGACGGCAAGGCCGTGAGGCTTGCCGGCCTCGAGGACCGCGTCCCAGAGCTTGAGCGCGTTGCGGCTCGCATCGCGACAGTAGATCTCGAACCCGATCTCCGACGTGTAGCCCGTGCGCGAGACCATCACGTCCATGCCGTCGAGCTCGAAGTCGCGGCAGAAGTAGTACGGAATCTCGAGGACGCTCTCGCCGAGCAAGTCGACGAGGACGTCCTTCGACTTCGGGCCTTGGATCTGCATCGGCCCGACGTCCGGCTCACCGATCTTCACGTCGAGGCCCGAGTTGTGAGCAACGCCCATCGCCCACAGAAGCACGTCGCTGTCCGCGACGGAGATCCAGAAGTGATTCTCGTCGAGTCGAAGCAGGATGGGGTCATTGATGATGCCGCCGTCCGGGGCGGTGATGAAGACGTACTTGCACTGTCCGACGGCGCACTTGTTCAGGTCTCGCGGGACGAGCATGTTCGCGAGCGTGAATGCGTCGGGGCCCGTGATCTCCACCTGCCGCTCGACCCCTACGTCCCAGAGCGTGACGCCGTTCAGGAGCTCCCAGTACTCCGCCACCGGGTCGCCGTAATGGCGAGGGTGGTACATGTGGTTGTAGAAGCTGTACATCTCCACGCCGTGGCGGCGGGAGGCGTAGAAGTACGGCGACTTCCGGATCCGCGTGTACAGCAAGACCTCAGGGTGCTCGACGATCTGCGCCACTACTCGCTCCCTCCTCTTCATTACCTCAGATTCACGACGACAGTCTTGAGACGTACAGGGTCAGGTGATCCTAATCGGTGCGATTGGGGGCTACCGCACGGAGCCGCGGTCAGCGTTTGGTCGATGCGCCTCGCGATGGACTGCCGCGAGACGCACCGCCGAACGTTCCTCTAGCTACTTGCCGAGCCACTTGTTGACCTTCGCACTGTTCGCGGCGATCCACTTCTGCGCCGCCTTGTCCGGGTTGAGGTGGTCGCCTGCGATGTACTTCGCGACCTTCTCCTGGTCGGTGTTCGTCCAGCTGAACCGCTTGAGCACCGGATAGGCCGGCGAGCCGCTCTTCGCGAACTTCGAGCTGAAGACCTTGTTGAGGACGATGTGGTCGTAGGCGCACTTGTACTTCGCGACGTTGCCGCCTGTCTTCGAATCGTCCTGGCACCCCTTGAACCGCTTCGGCAGCAGCACCTCGGAGAGCTTGTACTGGAGATTCAGGTACTGCGGCGTGTACCAGTAGAAGATGACCGGCTTGTGCTGCTTGTAGAGCTGGCTCCAGCGGGCGACCTGCGCCGGCTCGGCGCCGACCGAAACGAACTTGAAGTTGAGACCAAGTGCCTTGATCAGCTGCTGGTCCTTCTGCACGTAGGACGGGTCGCCGCCGAGGAACATCCCCTGCGAGCCGGACTCCGGGCTCTTGAAGATCGACTCCTTGCCCTTGAGGCCCTTCCACGTCTTGAACTGCGGGTACTGCTGCATCAAGTACGTCGGGATGTACCAGCCGATGTGCCCGGTGACGCCGTTCGGGCCGCCCATCACGACGGTGTGCTGCTTGGTGATGTACTGCTTGTACTGGTCGACGTGCTGCCAGTCCTCGAGCACGGCGTCGGTCTTGCCGTTGGCCATCGCCTGGTAGACCGGGATTTCGGTGATCTTCGTGATGTTGACCTTGCAGCCCAACTTCTCGAGGGTTGCCTTGGCCACGTAGGTGTTGGCCGTGGAGCCTGCCCACGCCTGCTCGTTGAGGGTGACCGTGCCGCAGCTTGCGGCGGTCCTCGCGGTTGCCGTCCTTGCCACGCCGAGCGTCGCAACGACGGCGAGAGCCAGCACCACGGCGACGATCAGCCGGCCGCGCCGTGCTCCGAGGTGATCCGACATTCGAGCCTCCTTTACGTGCTCTCGATGTGTCTTCTGGTTGAGAGACGTCAACTCGCGTCCTGTCGTCGGGCGCGGGCGCGTCCCTGGGTCGTCCGGTCGAGGGCGATGCCGAGTGCGAGGATCGCAATCGAGGCGATCACGCCCTGCCCAAACTCGTTTCGCTGCAGTCCCTGCGCAACCTCGTAGCCGAGCCCGCCGGAACCGACGAGGCCCGCGATCACGACTACTGCCAGCACCATGATGATCCCCTGATTGACCCCCAGCATGATCGCGTCACGCGCGAGCGGGATCTTGACCTTCAGCAGGATCTGCCGCCTGGTCGCGCCGAACGCGCCGGCCGCCTCGACCGCCTCGGGCGAAACCGCGCGCAGGCCACTCGCGACGAGCCGAATCACGACCGGCACGGCGTAGAGCACCGAGGCAACGACACCCGGCACCTGTGAGACGGGCATCAGGTAGATGAACGGGATGATGTAGACGAGCTGGGGCAGCGTCTGCAGGACGTCGTTCACCGGGCGCAGAATGCGGTCGACCGTCCGGCTCTCCGCCGCCCAGACGCCGAGCGCAACGCCGAAGACCAGGGTGATGAGCGTCGCAACGAGCACCTGCGCGAACGTGCCCATCGCCGTCGCCCATTCACCGAGCGCGCCGATCGTCCCGAGCATCACCGCCGTAATCACCGCCGGCCGCCGCCCGCTGACCAGGAACGCGATCGCCACCAGCCCAAGCCCCATCCCGAGCCAGGGCAGCTCGACGAAGAAGTTGTTCAGGGGCTGGAGCCCGCGCTGGACGATGAAGTTCCCGATCGGCTCCGTGATGTGGAAGATCCACGTCGCGGGGTTCTGGACATAGTCGAGTGCTCGCTGGACGTGCTGCAGCAGCCAGTCCTGCGCCGTCCGGCTCGAGTAGATCCCACCGGCGCCGAGAGCATGGGCGAGCCCGACGGCAAGCCCGACCCCCGCGACGCATGCGAGCGTGGCGAGACGTAGCCGCCGCTTCTTCTCGTCGGTCAGGTGTCTCCGGGCGGGATCCGTACGGTCGGCGATCGACTCAGTCGCGCGGTCGAGCGCGATCGCCATGATCACGATCGCGAAACCGCCGAGAATCGCGAGAGCCGGGTCCGAGTAGAGCCCGCTCGTCACGACGTCGCCGAGTCCGACGCCGCCGATCAGCCCCGCGATCACGACCATCGAGAGCGCGAACAGGATCGTCTGGTTCACCGCGAGCAGCAGCATCCGCCGTGCCAGCGGGAGCTGCACCTTCCGGATCACCTGCCAGCGAGTCGAGCCCATCGCTGTGGCTGCCTCGACGGTGTTCGGGGGGACGCCGCGAATCCCAAGCGCAGTGATCCTGATCGCAGGCGGAATCGCGTAGATCATCGTCGTGACCACCGCCGCGCCCGGCCCGACCGAGAAGAGGATCACGACCGGCATCAGGTATGCAAACGCCGGCACGATCTGCGCCGCGTCGAGCAAGGGGGTGAGGAAACGGAGGAAGCGCTCCGAGCGGCCGGCCAGCACCCCGAGCGGCATCCCTACGAGCAGCGAGAGCCCGACCGCCGCGAGGATGAGCGCGAACGTCTGCACGCTCTGCTCCCAAAGCCCCATGAGCGCGAACGAAGCGAACGCAACGAAGACGCCGACCGCCTGCCTCCAGTGCCCGAAACGGAGGACGACGAGTGTGCCCAGTGCGACCGTGCCGACCCAGGTCAGCTTCTCGAAGAAAGTGGTGAGCCAGGAGACGAGATTGTCGAGGAAGTTCGCGAAGCCGTTGAAGATTGCGAACACGAAACTCGGGTGGGCCGCGTTGCGGCTGTCGCTCAGCCAGATCTGGAACCGGTCGAGATAACTGGGAAAGGTGTTCCACACGAGCGAGTTCGGCCAGGGGAGCGTGTTCTTCCAGCCGAGATATGCGACCAGCATCGCGAGCACGACAC
>CATPAS010000119.1 GCA_955652075.1 uncultured Gaiellaceae bacterium
GATCAGCACCGCAATCTGCTCGCGCACACCGGCGCGTAGGTCGAGCACGGTCATGAACCACCCGTGGCCGCCTCGCCCCTGCTCCTGGTCGAACCGGAGGCGTTCTTCCAGCGCGGAAAGCGTTGGCCGCGAGAGCGGGCCCAGCGTCCCGGCGTTGAGATACGCAAAGCGTTCGAGAACGGGGAACAGCGCGCGGCCCTCGTCGAACGTCAAGCGACTTTCCGTTCGACGGGTGCATGATCGGAGAGAAGACGTCCTTCGTATTCACGCCGCTCACCCGGCCAGCGCAGGGGCGGCGATGCGTCGAGCCCTCTGACGAGGACGTGGTCGACTCCCACCGGCGTCGGGCCGTTGAATCCCCATTCGGCCGTCGTCAGATCCGCGAGTGTCAGAGAGTTGTCCACGCTGAGGTTGAAGTCACCGCAGAGCAGCACCGGCTCGTCCGGCCTGGCCATCCCGTCCACGAACACGGCTGCGCGCAGCAACTCGGCGTCCGGCACGCGCTTGTCATGAAAGCCCGTCGCATGCAGGTCGCCTATGAGGAGCGTCCGGTGCCCGTGCTGGACGCGAACCGCGTGGCACACACGGCGCTCCTTTCCCCAGGCGAAACGCTCGACGATTCCCAGTCCGAGTCGCCGCGCCTGTGCGCGCCTGAAGCGAAACGGGTTGAGGATCACGTGTCGATGCTCTCGGACCTGCAGTTCCGAGCCGAGCAGGATCGCATTCGCCTGTCCCGTGAATGCCGAGCGCAGCAGCCCGTGGTGGAGCTCGGTGAGCACGCGGCCGAGCTCGGCTGTCGAGGGGAGCGGCCCGAGGCTCGGACGCTCCGCGACTGTCCCGATCGCCGGCATCCCGCTCCAGTCGTCCAGCAGCCCGAGCGCCCAGGCGGGCACCTCCTGCAGGCAGAGCACGGCGGGGCGGTCGGCACTCGCAAGCCGCACCATCTCCTTGAGGAACGCCCTCCGGCCCGGCGGCTGCGAGTTCCCGTGGAAGAGGTTCCAGGTCCGGACAAGCAGGCGTTCTACTGTACTGCGATGCGAGTCGTCATCTCGGACCCGCCTGCCTTCACGCCGGCCTACGACCACGAGCTCGCGGCTGCGCTCGCCCGCCGCGCGATCGAGGTCGAGCTCGTCACCTCTCGGTTCCGCTTCGGCGACACGCCTGCCCCGGACGGCTACCGGCGCAGCGAGCCCTTCTACCCCGTCTCGTCGCGGATCTTCAGGCGCTCCCGGTTGCGCATCCCGCTCAAGGTCGTGGAGCACCTTCCGGGCACCGCGGCCCTGCTCCTTCGCCGCCCGGATGTTCTGCACGTGCAGTGGCTCGCGGCGCCGGAGCTGGACCGATTGCTGCTGCGGCCGCGGGTACCGGCGGTCTTCACGGCACACGATCTTCTGCCACGGCGGACAGCGCGAAAGCAGGGGCTCTGGAGAGACCTTCTCTCCCGCTTCGACCGCGTCGTCGTTCACAGCGAGCGCGGCCGGGAAAGCCTCGCCGAGCTCGGCGTCGCTGCAACCGTCATCCCACATCCAGTCTTCCCCAGCGACCCCCAGCGCGCCGACAACGGGCGCACGCTGCTCTGTCTTGGCACGATCCGCCCCTACAAAGGGATCGGAGACGCGATCGCGGCGACAAAGCAGATCCCCGGGGCGCGCTTGCTCGTTGCGGGCGATCCGGTCGAATCCGTGAACGGCTACCGGGCGGAGGCCGGCGACCTCGCGGAGTGGCGCCTCGGTTACCTCTCGCAGCACGAGCTCGAGCGCGCGCTCGGCGAGGCAACCGTCGCACTCTTTCCATACCGGCCGGAGCTCGACCAGAGCGGCGCGCTCCTGCAGGCGCTCGGCGCCGGAGTGCCGGCAGTGGCGTACGACGTCGGCGGAGTCGCGGAGCCGATCGCGAGGTTCGGCGCGGGACGCGTCGTGCCGGCCGGTGACGTCGAGGCGCTTGCTGCGGCTACCCGTGAGCTGCTCGACGACCCGGCGGCGCTCGAGCACGCCCGGGCAGGTGCCCAACGGGCCCGCGACACTCTGACGTGGGACGCGTCGGCCGCCGCGCACATCCGGCTCTACGAGGAGCTCCTGTGAGGGTTAGACGCGCGCGATTCTCGGAGCTCATCGATCGTCAGCTCGACATCTTCGGACGCGAGCAGCGCGGGCTCATCGAGGACTGTGTCGCGGCCGAGCGGGCCTACAACCAGGCACCGCGCGACGAGGCCGAGGAGCGCTACGGCGACTACATCGACCTCGTCGAGACGGGCACCGAAGTTCTGGCCGACCTCCGTGACAACTTCGCGGCGACGCTCGAGGAGGACGCGGCCGACGAGTACGAGCTGGCGTTCAACCGAGCTGTTCTCCGGCGCTTCCGCCGGTTCGCCCTCGAGATCGAGGATCGCTGATGGCGCGAGTCGAGGACTACGGGCTCATCGGCGACCTCCAGACCGCGGCGCTCGTGGGACGCGACGGCTCGATCGACTGGGCGTGCTTCCCACGCTTCGATTCCGGCGCGTGCTTTGCGGCGCTGCTCGGCACGCCCGAGCATGGACGCTGGCTCGTCACACCGCGAACCGACGCCTGGGAGGGTGAGCGCCGGTATCGCCCGTGCACGCTCGTGCTGGAGACGGAGTGGGAGACGGACACCGGCGCCGTGCGCGTCATCGACTTCATGCCGCCGCGTGGGAAGGCGCCGGACATCGTGCGCATCGTCGAAGGAGTCCGCGGTCACGTCGAGATGTTCTCCGAGCTTGTCGTCCGCTACGACTACGGCGGCACGATCCCATGGGTCAGACGAACCGGCGACGGCCGACTTGCAGTCGCCGGCCCGGACGCGCTCTGCTTCCGCACGCCCGTCGAGCATCGCGGTGAGAACCTCCGCACGCTCGGCGAGTTCACCGTGAGAAAGGGCGACCGCGTCCCCTTCACGCTGACCTGGTACCCGTCGAACGAACGGCCACCGCGCGCGATCGACGCGGAGCACGCTCTCGACGAAACCGTCGATTTCTGGCAGGACTGGGCCAACGCCTGTGGCTATGACGGCGAATGGAAGGCGGACGTCCAGGCCTCACTCGTCGTCCTGAAAGGCCTCACCTATGCCCCGACCGGCGGAATCGTGGCGGCGCCGACGACGTCTCTGCCGGAGAAGATCGGCGGTGAGCGCAACTGGGACTATCGGTACTGCTGGCTCCGGGATGCGACGCTGACCCTGCTGGCGTTCCTCAATGCGGGCTATCTCGACGAGGCCCGCGCCTGGCGGACCTGGCTACTCCGCGCCGCCGCGGGTGACCCGTCCGCCTTGCAGATCATGTACGGCGTCGCCGGCGAGCGGCGGCTGATCGAGCTGACGCTGGACTGGCTGCCCGGCTACGAGGGCTCGAAGCCCGTGCGCGTGGGCAACGCAGCGGCCGGGCAGTTCCAGCTCGACGTGTACGGAGAGGTGCTCGACGCACTTCACCAGGGTCGAGTCCACGAGCTGGAAGCGTCGAAGGAGGCGTGGGCGCTGCAGCGCCGGCTGCTCGGCTTCCTCGAGCACGCCTGGAAGGAGCCCGACGAAGGCATCTGGGAGGTTCGCGGCCCTCGCCGGCATTTCACACACTCGAAGGTGATGGCCTGGGTCGCCTTTGACCGCGGCGTCCAGGCCGTCGAGCGCTTCGGCCGCAACGGCCCCGTCGAGCGGTGGCGCGCGATTCGCACCGAGATCCACCGGGAGGTCTGCGAGAACGGTTACGACCCGGAGCTCAACTCCTTCACGCAGTTCTACGGCTCGAAGCGGCTGAACGCCAGCCTGCTCATGATCCCGCTCGTCGGCTTTCTCCCCGCCGACGATGCACGGATGGTCGGCACCGTCGCTGCGATCGAGCGTGAGCTCGTGCGCGATCAATTGGTCTACCGCTACTCGCACGACGAGGAAGCTCGAAGCGTCGATGGCTTGCCGCCGGGCGAGGGCGCGTTCCTTCCTTGCACGTTCTGGCTCGCCGACAACCTCGCTCTGCAGGGGCGGCTCGACGAGGTGAGGGAGATCTTCGAGCGGCTGCTCGACCTCCGGAGCGACCTCGGGCTCCTCGCCGAGGAATGGGACCCGAGCGCGCGGCGCCAGCTCGGCAACTTTCCCCAGGCATTCACGCATGTCGCGCTCGTCAACACCGCGTTCAACCTCACTCGGCAGGAGCAGCGTTCTCCGATGCAACAGCGCGCGCCGCACGAGGAGCCCTCGACGTACTAACGATGACCGAAATGGTGAGCGCCGGGAAGGCTGGCGCCCACCTCGTTTTCCTGTGAGACCTTGCGCGCGAGCGGACCGAGGGTCTCGAGTGAGCGCACGAGCACGTTCTGGTTGCGCTCGATCCGCTCGAAGCGGCCGCGCGCCAGAATGAGCGGCTCGCCGCGCACGATCGCGCGGTGCTTGTCGTAGACGGACGGCGGCACGATCAGGTTGACCGCGCCGAACTCGTCCTCGATCAGCATGAAGACGACGCCGTTCGCAGTCGCCGGCCGCTGCCGCGCGACGGCCATCCCCGCGATCGACACCTGTGCACGATCCGGCGCCTGTTCGAGGTCTCGCGAGGAGATCACGCCTGCCGGCAAATGCGTGCGCAAGAGCTCCATTGGATGCACCCCCACGGAGAGGTTCGTCGTGCGGTAATCGGCGAGCATGCGTTCCCAGACGGTCGGCTCGGGTAGCTCAGGTGTCGCCGCGGTGGGATCGAGCGGAAGCGCGAGTTGCTTCTCCTCGCCTCCCGAGCCGGGGACGCTCTGCGAGCGTGGCACGAGGCCGAGCTGCCAGAGCAGCTGCCGCCTGGGCATTCCGAAGCAGTCGCAGGCGCCGGAGACGATCAGCGTCTCGAGGCCGTGCTCCGACAGCTGCGTGCGCTGCGCAAGATCGCGCACGCTCTCGAACGGGCCGTCCCGCTCGCGTTCCTCGACGACCGCTTCGGCCTCTGCTTCGCCGATGCCGTTGACGTAGTCGACGCCGATGCGCACCGCGCCGTCCTCGACGGTGCATTTGGCGGAGCTGACGTTCACGTCGGGAGGACGCGTCTCCACTCCACGCCGCTGGCCGTCGCGGACGAGCGTCGCCGGCGGGTAGAAACCCATCGGCTGCGCGTTGAGGAGCGCGCACAGGAACTCGGCGGGATGATGGTGCCGCAGCCAGGCGGATTGATACGCGAGCAACCCGAACGCCGCCGCGTGCGACTTCGGGAACCCGAAGCCGGAGAAACCCACGAGCTTGTCGTAGACCAGGTCCGCGGTCTTTCTGTCGACGCCCTTCTGCAGCGCGCCTTCGACGAAGCGCTCGCGATAGGCCTCGAGCGCGTCGTGGGAGCGCTTGCGGCTCATCGCGCGGCGCAGGCCTTCCGCCTCCCCCACGCTGAAGCCGGCGAGCGCGATCGCCACCTCCAGCACCTGGTCCTGGAAGACCACGACCCCGAGCGTCGAGCGCAGGCAGTCCGCGAGCAGCGGATGGTCCACCGGCGGCACGAACGACGGATCCTCGCGCAGGCGCTGACGGTGATCGATGTACGGATGGACAGCCTTGCCCTGAATCGGGCCCGGACGCACGAGCGCAACCTGGACGGTGAGGTCGTCGATGTTCTCGGGCCGGGTGCGCAGCAGGCTCTGCATCTGCGCCCTGCTCTCGATCTGGAAGTCGCCGACCGTGTCGGCGCTCTGGATCTCCTCGTAGACCGCCTTGTCGTCGAGCGGGATGCGGGAGAGATCGATCGGCCGACCTTGCAGTTGCGCGATCTGGTCGACGCAGTCCTCGACCGCCGAGAGCATCCCGAGCCCGAGCAGGTCGATCTTGAGGAAACCCGCGTCCGAGCACGAGTCCTTGTCCCACTGGCACATCTGCCGTCCCGCCATCGCCGCCGGCTGGACGGGAACGAGCTCGACGAGCGGCCGCGACGAGATGACCATGCCGCCCGGATGCTGCGAGATGTGGCGCGGCAGGCCGGCGATCTCGTGGCAGAGAGCGGCGAACGCGCGCCAGCGCGGGGACAGCAGCTTGCGGTCGGCGTCCGGAAGCAGCTGCAGCTCCTCAGCGACACGCTTCGCGTTCCAGCCTTCCGACACCCGCGCGATGCGCTCGAGCTCCGCGTACGGGAGACCGAGCGCCTTCCCGACGTCTCGGATCGCGCCGCGGGAGCGGTACGTCGCGAACGAGGCGACAAGCGCTGCATGCTCGCGGCCGTAGCGTTCGGTGACGGCGACGATCAGCTTCTCGCGGATGTCTCGCGGAAAGTCGAGGTCGATGTCCGGGACCGAGTCGAGGTCGCGGTTGAGGAAACGTCCGAGCGAGAGCTCCGCGCCGACAGGGTCGACGTGCGACAGGCCGGTGAGGTAGCAAACGAGCGAGCCGACCGAGGAGCCGCGGCCGCGGCCCGGCGGCAGTGCGTGGCGCGGCGAATCGCGGCCGCGCACCTCGAGTGCGCATTCACGCGCAAGCTCGAGCACGTCCCAGTGCAGGAGGAAGAACCCCGCGAGGCCGAGCTCGTCGATGAGCTTCAGCTCGTCCTCGAGTCGCGCGCGCGCCTCGCGGCGAAGCCGGTGGCCCCGCGGATAGCGCTCCTCGAAGGTGCGGCTGCAGACGTGTCCGAGCTGAACGATCGCCGGCTCCGGACTGTCCGAGAAGTCTGGGTAGCGGTAGCCGAGCTCTTCCGTCAGGTCGAAACGCAGCCGCTCGGCGAGCTCGACGGTCCGCGCGACCGCAGCGCGATCCTCGGGGAAACGCTCCACCATCTCGGCCGGTGAAAGCAGAACGCACTCGTGATTGCCGCGCCGCTCGGCCTCGCAGCCGTCGAGGGCGCTGCGGTGACGGATCGCGACCAGGACGTCTTGCAATGGCGCCCGGCGCGGATGGTGCGCATGCACGTCGCCGGTGACGATCGTCCGGACGCCGAGCATGTCAGCGAGATCGCGTAGGCCGGCATTACGTCGCGCGTCGCCGCGCTCATAGGGACGCTGGAGCTCGACGAAGAACCGCTCGCTGCCGAATGCGCAGGCGAGCCGTGTGGCCGCATTCGGGTTGCGC
>CATPAS010000120.1 GCA_955652075.1 uncultured Gaiellaceae bacterium
GCTCGAAGGTGCACAAGCCGAGGCTGAGCACCTTCGACGCGACCGGCGGGCTGATCCTGGGGGCATTCGCGGGCATCGCGGTCGTATGGGTGCTCGGTGCAGTCGCGCTCTTGCTTCCGGGGCAAACCGAGCTTCGGCGCGGCGCACAGAGCTCGGCGCTGCTGCAAAGGTTGAACAAGTTCATCCCACCGACGGAAGCGCTGAATGCACTGGCGCGCATCGATCCTTTCCCGGCGATCACCGGCCCGTCCGTGCCGGTCGCCCCGCCCGACCCGCGTCTGGCGCACGCCGTCGGCGTCCGCCGTGCGGCTCCTAGCGTGGTGCGTGTGCTCGGGATGGCCTGCGGAGTCGGCGTCGAGGGCACCGGCTGGGTGGCGAGCCCGGATCTGATCGTGACCGCAGCGCACGTCGTCGCGGGACAGACCGATACCGTGGTCGAGTTGCAATCCGGCGGGAGACTGCCCGCCGCCGTCGTTGTGTTCGACCGCCGCAACGACGTCGCGGTGCTGCGCGTGCGCGATCTCGGTCTGCGTCCGCTCCCGTTGGTTTCCGCCAGGCCGGGTACGGCCGTCGCGGTGCTGGGCTTCCCCGAGAACGGTCCGTTCGCCGTAACGCCGGCCCGCATTGGGCGCACGTCGACGGTGCTGGCGGAGGACGCCTACGGAACAGGACCTGTTACACGCGCGATTACATCATTGGGAGGGCGCGTGCAACATGGGGATTCGGGCGCCCCAGCAGTCGACTCCCACGGGGCAGTGCAGGCGACGATCTTCGCGGCTCGTCTCGGCTCGGCCGGAGGTTTCGGTGTGCCGGCCGACGTTGTGAGTGCCGATCTCAGGGCCGCAGGCCGGCCGGTTTCGACCGGCGACTGCGCTCCCTAGTCGGCGAGCAGTTCCAGGACGCGGAGCGGGCGCCGGAACGGCGCGACCAGACAAACACCGTTGAAGCGGCGCGCTTCTTCGACGAGCCTGCGCGCGTGCGCAAAACCCAGATCCGCGGCGTTCGCACCCGCGTCCTGCAGCGCGTCTTGAAGCGACTCCGGCACGACGATCCCTGGGACCTCGTTGTGGAGACGTAACGCGAGGCGGTAACTGGTCAGCGGGAAGATCTCGACGAGGATCGGGATGGGCCACTCCCCTCCGAGATGCTTCGCGAAGCGGTCGAGCGGCTCCAGGTCGAACACGATCTGCGTGATCGCGTACCTGGCGCCCGCTTCGACCTTCTGCTCGAATCGCTCCAGCTCGACGCCCATGTCGTCGGGTGTCGGATTGACGGCGACGCCGGGGAAGAACGAGGTCGGTGCGTCGATCGGGCGTCCGTTTACGTCCTCACCGCGATTGAGTCGTGACATCAGGGCGGTGAGACCGATCGAGTCGATCTCGTAGACGCCGCTCGAGCCCGCGTAGTCGCCGACCTCAGGCGGGTCGCCCGTGATCGCGAGGATGTTGCGGACGTTCTCGGCGTGCGCGCCGAGCAGTAGGGACTCGAGTCCCATCACCGACCAGTCGCGCGTGGTGAGGTGCGGGATCGTCTCGAGATCGCACTCGCGCTCGATCCGCGCAGACACCATCAGCGAGCTCATCCCCGCGCGCGCGGTGGCGTTGTCGTTGATGTCGACCCAGCCGACGAGCCCGGAGTCCTTCAGGCCGTGCGCGACTTCGATCAGGCCGGCGCTCGAGCCACCGAGTGGTGGATCGAGCTGAACGGAGACGACCCATTCGCCTGCGCTCAGCGCGCGCGAAAGGCCTGTCTCGCGCTGCTCTTCGCCGAGGGACACGACCAGCTCGGGTGCATCGAAGACGAGGGGCGCGCGCGGCTTCCGCTCCTCCTCGACGGCCGCGCGGATCGCGGAGATCTCTGCGGGAGTGGTGCCGCAGCAGCCGCCGATCACCTTCGCGCCGAGATTGCGGGCGTGCGCGGCGAACTCGCCGAAATACTCCGGCGTCGCGTGTGGGTAGATGACACGTCCGCCTGTCAGGCTGGCGAGGCCAACGTTGGGGAGCGCAGCGAGCGGCTTGCCTTCCTTGCCCATCTGCTCGAGAGCCGCGAGCGCGGCGAGCAGGCCGGCGCCGTGATTCGCGCCGATCGCAGCGACGTCGAGCTCCATCAGGCGTGCGGCAGCCTCGGCCGCCGTCACGCCGGCGAGCGTCTCGGCGCTCTCGTCGAACGTCAGCAGCGCGACGATCGGCAGGTTCGAGACGCCGCGCACTGCCTCGATTGCATCGACGACCTCCTCCAGGTCGTAGAACGTCTCGATCATGAAGAGGTCGGCGCCGCGGCCGTCGAGCACCGCGGCCTGCTCCGCGAAGAGCTCGCGGCGGACGCGCGAGGTCGCCGTCTCGCCGAGCGGTCCGATCGAGGCGCCGATGAAGATGTCCCGCCCAGTGACCTCCCTCGCGTCGCGCGCGAGCTTGACGCCCGCGGAGTTGATCCTCTCCAGGTCGTCCTCGAGGAAGTGGTGCGCCAGCTTCCGGCGGTTCGCGCCGAAGGTGTTGGTCTCGATCAGCTCCGCCCCGGCGTGGATGAAGCTGACGTGGAGAGACACCACCGCGTCCGGCGCGCGCAGATTCGCCTCCTCCGGGCTGCGGAGGCGAGGCACCGCTGCGGAGAGCAGCGCCCCCATCCCGCCGTCCCCGACGATCACGGGCCCACTCTCGAGGCGCTCTAGAAAACGGTTGCGGCCTTGCGCGGGCACTTCGTCTCCTTCCGAACTCGCTCGACACATCCACCCGGACTCGCGCCCGGCCGGGTTTGGCACCTTGCCGCTGAAGCAGGTTGCCGAGGCTTCACAGGGCCGGTTCCCTCAGCCTCTCTCGATGCGGAGCGGGACGTTGCCCGCTTCCGGCACGGAGTATAGGCAGGGCGCCTGTCGAGGTCCGTGTCCAGAAAACGCAAGAGGGGCCGCCGCCTGGCCCCTCCTGGGTCTCCTTTGGAAGGAGATTTTCCGAGGTTGCCCCCGCCGCATCGGGGCCCAACTCGGTGTGCTCTCTGACTATCGCGCGGAAGGGGCACTTGATCCATCACCCGTTCTCGGTTGACTGTCCCGCTTCACGGAAGATTTGGCCGCGATCCGGGCCTAAAGGGGGAAGAGGCTACTGCCGATTCCCGTTCTGACTCCAGGGCCAGGGACTGACGGCAATCACTCCTGCGGCTTGCGGAGTAC